>NZ_BMQM01000004.1 GCF_014648115.1 Deinococcus seoulensis | reverse complement strand
TCAAGCCCCTGCCTCCTGGGCCTTCGTGCTGGTCGCTGTTCTCTCTCGCGTGGAAACTCTTGGTCGATGACTTTGACAAGCACGGTGTACGTGCCGCGCGCCTCGTAATCGTGCCGGGCCACTTGCTCCAGCTTGCTCTGCTTGCGGGTACGGTACGCCTGCCACTGGTTGTGGAAGGTATCGCCCTTGAAATCCCAGTCGATGGCCCAGTAATCCACGAGCTGCGACCAGTGAGTGATGCTCTTCTGCACGTCCTGGGGAATGTCGTCCTGCGGCATGAGGAAGTCTTTGAGCGTCAGGGTCAGGCGGCGGCCCTTGATCTCGGTCCCGACCTCCGCTGCACCCAGCTCGTAGAAGCGGATATCACCCTGATCCACGGCTTTCTTCTCGAGCACCTCGCGGGGGATCTTCTTGAACTTGATCTCCACGCCCGCCTTTTTAGCCATGTTCAGGCCAGTCTCGTTCAGCTCGAAGGCGAAGTCCCAGCCCAGCACGTCCGCGCTGGCGGTGGCTCCCTCAGCTCCGGCGCGCTGCCAGACCTCTCGCACGATGGCTTTCAGGTCACCTTCCGTCACGGGGGCGTCGACGGCGCCCACATGTACCAGCCGCCCCGCTTTCAGGCCGTGCGTCCAGGTGCCGCCGGGCAGTTCCTCAGCGCCGTAGAGCTGGAGGATGAACTGCCGGTACGCCACTTCGCGGGCGCGGGCCGTTTCCAGGTCGTCCCATTCGGCGGCCTGCCACGCCTGACGCTCGTACTTACCCAGGTTCTGCACCACAAAGGGCTTGACCCCTTCAATGCTGAGCAGCCGCTTGCGCGCCGTGTGAATAGCGAAGCGCCCCAGGTCACAGGTGATCCAGCGCCGCCCCAACTTCTCCGCCACGGCCGCCGTGGTCCCAGATCCACAGAAGCAGTCAAGTACGAGGTCGCCTGGGTTGGAAGACGCTTTGATGATGCGCTCCAAAAGTGCCTCGGGCTTCTGCGTAGGATAATTTAGTAGTTCCTGAGATTGGTTATGTATTTTATTTATGTCGATCCAAATATCCTGCAGGACAGTGCCTTCATGCTCACTCTCGTACTTTTTTAGTCTTGGCACCCCCTTTTTAGGATAGTGAATCTTTCCCAATTTATCCAACTCCTCCATTTTTTCTCTAGTCATTGCCCAAGTTCTATTTGAAGAAGGCCACACTCCGCGCCATTCATAGACAAGGTTACCTCCGTTGCCATGTTTTGGGGCGTCAAGTGGATGCCTAGCGTATCTCTCTTTTCTTATCTCATCGTATTGATCAAAAAATTGTTCTATGTATTCCGGACTGGATTTTTGATAAAGTTTGTTCCAAACTCTATCCTTACTCTTAGAAAAATATAATATTGTGTCGTGTATTATTCCGTGTTTTTTTGGATCATTGTGAGCAAATGCTCTTCGCCAAATGATCTCACTTATGTAGTTATCTATGCCAAATACTTCATCGAGAATCAATTTAAGGTAATGGGAAACATTAGGACCTATATGCACATAAATCGATCCTCTGTCGCTTAAGAGTTCTCGAAGCAATATAGATGTTTCATAGAACCACTGAATAAAACCATCAAGGCCTTTACCCCATGTGTCTCTATACGCCTTATTCTCAAGCATGCTTGGCTGCTTAACAAATGATGCAGACGAATTCTCATTATGATCTGGATCTTCAGCAATCTGCGCCGTAAAACTAAAATCCGCTCCCGTCGCAAAAGGAGGGTCTATGTAGATGAGATCGACTTTGCCCCGGAATTCCTCGAGAAGGCTGGGCAGCACGTACTTCTTGTCGCCCCAGATCAGACGGTTACGCCACTCCGTGTCCTTGCCGCTGCTGAACATGTCCAGCGTCTGCATGCGCTGCTGGTTGCTCTCATTGATGGTTTCGATGGTCTGGAACGGCAGGGCCAGGCGCACCGGTTGCACGCGCTTGCCGTGCTGGTCATATTTTCCATCCCAGATGAGTTCGACGGGCATACGGAGCAGTGTAACGGGTGCATTTCGCGAATTCAGGGCAAGTGGGGTCAGATCCAGAAACATTTCCATCCTGCATGCGGCGTGGCAGGCACCATTCCGGCAATCGCTCAATCACCGAGGCCGACCCCCTCCACAGTCAGCCAGCCTGATCCGTCATTCTTGCCACCCCTCCCCTGTTCAGCCGAACCGAACGAGACCGTCCCAGACGGTCTTTTTTCGTTTCATCCGACTTTACTTCGGATCGTCCGACCTTCAGACTGCAGACATCCGAGGAACGGGAAAACACCGTCCCAGACGATAAGGAGACGATGATGACCAAAGCAATGACGGCCGCCCAGAAAGACCAACTCCTCGCCGAAGCGAAGGCCGTGGGCCTGTACGTGACCCGCACCAGTACCGACTTCCACCTGACCACCAACGACGGCCGTACCCGCCTGACGCCGGGCGAACTGCGCCGCCTGATCGCCCAGGCCGAGGAGATGGGCCGCGATGAGGCGTTCGAGGCGGCCGCCGAGATCCGCGCCGAGCTGGCCGCGAACGCCGATCACGGGGAGCCGGACACCCTGGAGGATGCCCTGGAGACGGCCCTGGAAGGCGCGGCAGCGGTTACCCCCGAGGGTGAAGTCGTGGAGACGCCCGTCACCCCCGCAGAGGCCGAGCAGGCGACCGCAGAACCCGCCCCGGCCAGCGAGGCGACGCCCGCCAAGGCCAAGCGCACCGCGAAGCTGAAGGGCGATAAGCCCGCCCGCGTGGTGATCAAGTACGGCCCGCCCTGCGGCGGTGACGTCAGCGCCCTGGTGGTGGCCACCAGTGACGAGGCCCGCAACCCGCTCATGCACCTGCAGGCCAAGCCCCAGGCCGTTTACGCGAGCAAGGAACTGGCCGCCGCCGCCGGGCGCGCACTGGGCCAGGGGGCCGCGTGGCTGGCGTTCCTGGCGGCCACGCCGGACGGCGAGACCTTCTGGGCACTGGTGACGGTGGAAGGCGGTCAGCTGCTGCTGGACGGGCAGGCGGTGACGGTCACGCTGCTGGACGGCGAGGCGGCGGACGACGCCCGCGCGCGGGTCGTGCAGGGCCGCCTGAAGGCCAAGGCGCAGTGGCAGGTGAGCCGGGCGGCGTGACCGACCAGACGATCAGCGGGGGGCTTCGGCCTCCCGCTCTTTTGTGTTCAGCCGAACCGAACGAGAGCGTCTGGGACGGCATTTTCAGCCAGATCCGACTTTACTTCGCAGGGTCCGACCTTCAGACTAAAGACAGCGAAAAACACCGTCCCAGACGATCAGGAGCGTACTTTATGACCGAATCCAGCACCCCCGCAATCCGCCCCGCCGCCCGCAGCTTCGACCTGGTTCACTGGGGCGTCCTGGACTCGTTCCGGCGCGTGCAGGTCAGCGGTCCCCACAGCCTCACCAACGAGCTGGTCAAAGCGTACCCGCACCTGACCTACGGGCAGGCGCGCGAGCTGGCGCAGGGCGCCTGGGACGGCGGGCAGCCCTGCGTCGCGGACGTGACCGCCGAGGTCAGCTGGAGCTGAATGGTGCTTCCGGCACTGACAGGCGCTCCCTCAGGGCGCTGGCGGCCGGTAACGCCAGCCTGAACACCGCGCACCAACCCGCGGCCCTCTCCGGCTCAGTTCCACCCAGCACGCCCGTCAAGGCGAGCCTCCAGACGAAGCAGGCAGGGCGAAGCGGAAGGTGCTGCCCGCCGGGCCGGACTTGACCTCCAGGCATCCGCCCATCTGCTCCGCCAACCCCCGGGCGATCGTCAGGCCCACGCCACTGCCCTCCCCTCTCGTCCGGGCGGGATCCACGCGGTAGAACCGCTCGAAGATCCGGCCCAGATGCTCAGCCGGGATTCCGCTGCCGTTGTCCTGCACCGCGAACATGACGTCCCGTCCCGCAAGGCACGCCGTCACGGTGACCTGCCCCCCGTCCGGCACGTGCCGCAGGGCGTTCGTGAGGAGGTTCGACAGGACCTGCAGTGAACGCTCGAAGTCCGCCCGGACAGCCAGCGGGCCACTCTGCTCTGACCACGTGAGTGCAACCTGACGTTCCCGGTACGCGTCCTCAAAGCGTTCCGCTGCGGCCATGAGCAGCTCACGCGCGTGAAAGGTCACGGGTTGCAGCGCAACTTGCCCCGCCTCGACCCTGGACACCATGCTCAGGTCACTGGCCAACCGCTCCATGGTGCGAACCTCACGGGCAATGGCTGGACTCACACGCTCAGGGGCGATCACCCCGTCCGTCAGGGCCTCCGCGTACCCCCGCAGGGCCGCCAGCGGCGTGCGGAGTTCATGCCCCACGTTCCCGATCAACGCCACGCGGTCCTGCTCGACCCGTTCCAGCGAACTGGCCATGACGTTAAAATTCCGGGCCAGGACCGCCAGTTCATCACGTCCCGTTTCAGGAAGGCGCTGTCCCGTCCGCCCCACGGCCAGCGCCTGACTCCCCTCGGACAGGAGTTGCACGGACTGCACGATCCGCCTGGACGTGAGGAAGGCCGTGACGACAGCGACCAGAACCGCGAATGGCGCCGCGGCGATCAGGGCGGCGTTCAGGGTGCGGCGCATGCCGTTCTCCAGGTCGGGCCGCAGGGCGCGCCCCTCGGGGCCAAGCAGGGTGACCATCTGCTCCACGTGATGCCGGTAGAAGCTGGGTGCCGTCAGTTCTGCCATCAGGAAGAGGGCGGCCAGCGCCACCAGGATCACCAGCAGGTGCCCCAGGAACAGGCGGGGGAAGAGTTTCACGGTTCATCCCGGAAGCGGTAGCCCACGCCGCGTACCGTTTCAATGAACCGGGGCCGTTCCGGGCACTCCTGAAGTTTCCTGCGCAGGCCCGCCATGTGAACGTCCACCACCCGCTCAACACCGGGGAAATCAGCGCCCCACACCCGGTCCAGCAGTCGGTCCCGCGACCAGACGAACCCCGGGTGACGCGCCAGGGTCAGCAGAAGGTCAAACTCGAGTTTGGACAGGGTGAGATCCTCACCGTCCAGTTGAGCTGTCCGGGCGTGCTCATCCAGTTGCAGTCCCCCGAGTGACACGCGGCCGTGCAGGCGCGCCCGGCGCAGCAGCGCCCGCACGCGCGCCACCACTTCACGCGGCGAGAACGGCTTGGTGACGTAATCGTCCGCGCCGACGTTCAGGCCGTGCAGGCGGTCTTCTTCCTCTCCACGTGCGGTCAGCAGCAGCAGCGGGAAGTCCGGGTGCGCCTGGCGTTGCTGACGGGCCAGTTCCAGCCCGCTGATGCCTGGGAGCATCCAGTCCAGGATGGCCAGGTCCGCTTCCACCAGCCGCGCCTGCCCGGTAAGCCCGTCCTGCGCTTCGAGGACAGTGTGATCCTCGGCGCGCAGGTAGGCTCCCAGGATCTCCAGGATGGCCGGGTCATCGTCTACGATCAGAATGCGCGCCATGACGGTGCCTCCAGAGTACTGGCGGGAACGGTCAGGGTCAGCGGGACCGCGCGAGCCACAGCTTGAAGGCGTACATTTCATCCGCCTGCGCCTTGATGATGTCACGCGAGAGTTTCAGCACGCGTGCGTCACTGCTGCGCTGCAGGGCGAGGTTCGCCATGTCCAGCGCGGACGCGTGATGGGGCAGCATGCCCTGCACGAACGCCTGATCCGGGTTCCTGGCAGCAGTGAGCGCGGTGACCATGCCGTTCATGTCGGCGGCCATCACGCTGCGCCGCGCCGTGTCGATACCGCCCAGCGTTCTCAGCCAGCCGTTCATGGCAGTGAGTTCAAGCGTTTGATCGCGGATGACGGCAGCGGCCCACGTTTTGACCTGCGGGTCCTTCAAGCGGCCTTTCACAGCCTGACTCATGTCAATGGCACCCTGATGGTGGGCGATCATCATGGAAAGGTACGCGCGGTCAAATGTTTTCCCGGTGAGTTGCGCGAGGCCCGTGGGGACGGCACCCGAGGGGCTGGTCTGGGCGCCGTGCATGCTGTGGTTCATCTGGGCCAGGGCGGGCGTGCCGGTGAGTGCCGTGGCCGTCAGGACAGTCAGGAGGACAGTGTGGATCTGCATGCCGTTACGGTACGGGCGTGGTGTTCAGCTTCTGTAAAGGGGGGCGGCGTGCCGCGGCCATCAGAGGCCGGCGAGGGGCGTCACTGCCCGCTGGACAGGTCACGGATGTACGTTTTCATCTCCGTGATCTCCCGTTTCTGCGTTTCGATGATGCCGTTCGCCAGTGCACGCACCCGCGGATCTTTCAGCTGCGCGCGTTCACTGGTGAGAATGGCAATGGAGTGATGCGGAATCATCGCCCGCATCCACGCCACGTCACCCACCAGGGCCTGCGACCGGACCAGCCACAGGCCACTGAGGAACAGCACCGCACTTCCGGCCAGCAAGGCCGCGTTCTTCGTCCGGTCGGTGTACATGCCCCGCATGAACAGAAACATGACGACGGCCATGGTGGCCGTCGACATCATGGTCATGTACAGGCGGGTCCAGCTGAAGTACACGTGATCCATCTGGTACGTGTTGAAGTGCATGACCACGTACATGACGGCGGCCGAGGCCAGTAGCATCCCCAGGAACCGTCGGTACGGCGCGTGCCGGGTGTGCGCTGCGGAGTGCTGGGTGTCGTGATGCGTGGAGTTCATGGTCGATTGTCTCGCGGTTCGGCGTGACACCATGAATCAGGCATTCAGACGCCGTTGGCGCAGGGCGTCCTGGGGTGCGCCCCCACCTTCAGAAGGGTGGGGGCGCGTGTCTACCGTGGTGGACAGTTACTCGGGGATCGGGCGGCCCTGCAGGTCCTCGGCGTACTCGCAGGTCAGGCACTCGCGGCCCATCGACTCGCCCGTGAAGTCGTGGGCGGCCAGCGGGAACGTGCCGCCGCAGCGGGGGCAGGCCTCCTCACGCTGGGCGCGGCGCAGGGGCCAGCGGATGGCGGGCAGGGTCAGCCTCGCCGGGGCGCGCAGGTCCAGGCCCACCTCACCCCGGTAGAAGCGGGCGGCCAGGACTTCCAGTTGCTCGGGCGTCACGATGGGACCGAGGACCCGCCCGGCGCGGACCGGACTGAACCGGTACCGGCCGAGGTGCGCGGCGGTGACCTGCCCGACCTGATGGCCGTTCCAGGTGAGGGCGGGCGCGTGGCCGGGCCGGGTGACCACGCCGACACCCTGCGCGGGGGCGTGCAGCGTCTCGCTGAGGTACGCGTCAGGCATCTGGGGCTGCGGGTGCCTCTGCGCCCAGTTCTGCCGGTGGGCCCGTGAGCTGGCAGGCGAGGAGGTGCAGGTCAAGTTGCGCGAGGGCGTGGTCGTGGCGGTCGAGGGCGTCTCGGGTGTGGTCATGGGTGCTCAACTCCTGCCGCAGCGCGGCGATCAGGTCCCGCTGGGTCCTGGTGGCGGTGGCCACCCGCCGCTCCAGGGCGAGCAGGCGGCCGAGGACGGTCGTGGGAACGCCGAGGTTCATTCCTGCGGCGGCTCGGTCCAGGGCTTGACCTCGTGGGGCGGCGCGGCCCACTGCCAGCCGACGGTCGCGCCCGTGAGCTGCTGGAGTTTCAGGTTGACGCGCCCGACGCTGACGACCTGGCACTTGCCCCAGCGTTTGTGCACCACGACGTCGCCCTTCCTGTAGGCGGTGACCGGCGCGAACGGCTCGGGGTTGAGGCTGGCCAGTCTCCCCTCCTCGAACGCGATCCGCAGCGTCAGGTGCGCGTGCCAGCGCCCGGCGTACCGGTTGTCCGGGGCCTGGGCGAGCGTGCGCTCGTGGACGCGCAGCTGCTCCTGCAGGCGACCGATCCGGCGGCGCACGACGCCAGGGTCGGACTTCTGCCGGGCGCGGCGTTCGGCGCCCAGGGCGCGGCTGCGCCAGTAGTCGGCTTTCTTGTCCTCTAGGGCGGCGGCGCGCATGTGCTGGTCGCTGCGCTCGATGGCGCGGCGGTGACGCTTCTCACTGTGGTGCCCGACCTTGATCGGTTCGCCGCCGGGCGGGAGGCCCTGCAGGGCCGCAGCGACGCGCTGCTCAGACCGGCTGACGGCCGCCGCCGCGTGACCGGCGAAGCGCTGCACGCGGGCCTGCGGGTCATCCGGGTCCGCCTCATGCGTGATCTCCCCCACCCGCGCGAGCAGGTGATCCTCACGTCCGGGCGTCCACACGGCGACCCAGGCTCCGGTGCGGCTCCACCACTTGAACCCGGCCGCCCTGACCAGGGCGTACTCGCCCGCGTCCAGGCGGTCGTCCGGAGTCCAGCGGAGCGTATCGTCATCCAGGTTGTAAAGGGCCGTGCCGTTCGGTTCGGTGCCGGTCACGACTGCACCGCCCGGCTCTGGGCGAGGTCCGCCTGCACGAGGGCGAGGGCGCTGAGGCCCTCGGGGCTGTACTCCAGCAGGTGCAGGTCGCCGTCCGTGCCGATCACGGCGCACTGCTCGAGGTCCACGCGGTCCACGGTCACGCGGACGGGGAGGGAACCGGCGCGCTGGGGGAGCATGCCGGTCACCTCCCAGGTCACGGCGTCCAGGCGACGCGCTTCCCAGAAGGTCAGGGGCTTCATTCGCTCGGGTCGTCCAGGGCGGCCTGATGGCCCGCCTCGATGGCGTCAAGTTCGGCGAGTTCGGCGGTGAGGGCGGCGCGGCGCTGCTCGATGGCTTGGAGGGCGCGGGCACGCTCCTCGGGGGTGAGGGTAGCGGTGGCGCAGCTGGCGGTGAGCTGCTCGAGGGCGGTCATGCGGCGGCCCCGGTCGCGTCGGTGGGTGCGGGTTCGAGTTTCTCGGCGGTGACGGTGCGGGTGTCCGCGCCGCGCAGGATGTCCACGGCGCGGGCGGCCGGGCAGATGACGCCGTTCACGATGCCGATGATGCCGCCGCTGGCGCTGCGGAACAGGGCGACGGTGTGGCAGCGGGTCTGGACGACGGCGCCGTCCATACGGTCGAGGGTGACGGTCTCCCACTGGCGGAAGGTGGCGCGGGGTGCGGTATCGTTCATGGTGATCCTCAAACTTGGTGGATTCCTGAACGGGCTTGGTTTCCAGCCCCTCCCGTTCAGGTATACAAATGTTAACCCATGTGTTTGCAAAGGTCAAGCTATGCGTTAGCATCCGTGTATGATGATCCGTATGGACTGGGACCAACTGCAGGACGATCTTCGAACAAGAATGAAGGCTCAACGCGGGTCACAAGCAGAAGTTGCTCGCCGCCTCGAAGTCAGTCGAGCCGCCGTCGCCGAATACGTCAGCGGAAACCGAAACATCCCAGTCGGTCACATCAACGTCATTCTTGACGTCCTGCAACTGCAGGTAGATCTCATTCCCAAAAGGGCAAACTAACTGCACAGACCGATCACAGCGGGGCCACCTCACTCGAAGGTAGCCCCGCTTCTACTCTGGTCCTGCTCAGCCGGTCTTGCCCATCGTCCCGTGACGGGCAGCGTTCCTGGCGTCCTCGAGCGCGCGGGCCAGGGCGCGCTGGTGCACGGCGAGGCGCAGGTGCCGGTCCGCGAGAGCCAGCATGGCGTCCCGCACCGCCGGGTAGGTGTCGGTATCCGCGCCAGCCTGAGCGCGAAGGGTAAAGGCAGTGGTGTCGTTACAGCGGGCGTCCGTCCGGAGCGCCTGCACGGCCTCAGGGGAGAAATCGAGTGTCACGCGCACATCCTGCCCCTGGTCCGCCGTGGGAAACCTCATAACGCAGGTGCGCCCGGCGGGGGTACTCACCCGCTCCCCCGTCGTCCACGCCTGTCGGGCCTCTCATTCACCCCTCAGAATCGGCCAGTTGCGGTATAGGTTGCAGTAACAGCCCAAATCGACCGTACTGCAGTACCGCAACGAAACGAAAAAACCCCGTATGAAACGGGGTTTTCTGCGGTTGGTGCCGGTGAGGGGACTCGAACCCCTACGGTTTCCCGCTCGATTTTGAGTCGAGTGCGTCTACCATTCCGCCACACCGGCGGGTGCGTGGGGAATGGTAGCGCGTGGGGGTGCGGTGGTCAATGTGGGTTCAGGTGGGGTCGGGGTGCGCGCCGATGCGGCGGCCGATGTCGCGTCTCAGTTGCGCGCCGGGGAAGGTGGTCTGGTCGGCGAGGGTGTAGGCGCGGGTCAGGGCGGCGTTCAGGGTGGGGGCGGTGGCGGTGATGGCCAGGACGCGGCCGCCGCTGCTGAGGAGTTGGCCGTTCTGGGTGCGGGTGCCGGCGTGGTGGATGATGCCGTGTGGGCCGGGGTCGGGGAGGGTGATGGGGATGTCTTTCTGGGGTTCGGCGGGGTAGCCGGGCGCGGCGAGGATGATGGTGGCACTGGCGTCCTCGCTGAAGGTGACGTGTGTGGGGTCGAGCTGGCCGCGCGTGGCGTCGAGGGCGTGCTGGGCGAGGTCGCTGGTGAGGAGTGGGAGGACGGTTTCGGCTTCGGGGTCGCCGAAGCGGGCGTTGAATTCCACGACTTTCGGGCCGGTGGGGGTGAGCATCAGCCCGGCGTACAGGACGCCGGTGTAGGGCAGGCCTTCTGCGGTCATGCCGCGCAGGGTGGGTTCGATGATGTCGCGGCGGATCACGTCCAGCAGGCCGGGTTCGAGGGGGAAGGGGCAGATGACGCCCATGCCGCCGGTCATGGGGCCGGTGTCGCCTTCATGGATGGTCTTGTGGTCCTGGCTGGGGGGGGTGAGGGCGTACCGGGTGCCGCTGCACAGGGCGAGGATGGTGACTTCCTGGCCGGTCATGAAGTCCTCGGTGACGGCCTGCGCGCCGGGCTGGGTGAAGATGTCGCGCAGGGCGGCCTGGGCCTGCTCGGGGGTGTGGGCGATGGTGACGCCCTTCCCGGCTTTCAGTCCGGCGTCCTTCACGACGATGGGTGGGGTGAGGGTGGCGGCGTGGTCGAGGGCGGTCTGGAGGTCGCTGAAGGCGTGGTGGGCGGCGGTGGGGATGCCGTGGCGCCCCATGAACGCCTTGCTCCAGGCCTTGTCGCCCTCAAGGCGGCTGGCGGCGCGGGTGGGGCCGAAGGCGGGGATGCCCAGCGCGGCGCACTCGTCGACCAGTCCGGCAGCCAGGTACGCTTCGGGGCCGACGATGACGAGGTCGGCGCCTTCACGCTGCGCAAGTCGGGCGAGGGTGGGGGTGTCCTGGGGGCTGTCGATCAGGCGGGCGTGCGCGGCGATGCCGGGGTTGCCGGGGGTGCACAGGACCTCGTGGCCGTGGCGGGCGCAGGCGTGCGCGATGGCGTGTTCGCGGCCGCCGCCGCCGATGACCAGCACGCGCATCAGCGGTTCCCTCCGGAGCGGGCGGCGCGGCGCTGCCAGTAGCGGGCGAGTCCCTGCACGCTCATCCAGGGGGGGCAGGCGAAGTCGTAGCGGGCGGGCAGGCCGGGGTGTTCGCGGCTCAGATCGTTCATGAGGTCCTCTGTGAAGGTGCGGGTGATGGTGTCCAGGTCGTGCCCGGCGTGCAGTCCGGCGGCGACGCGCTGCGCATCGGTGTCCATGTTGCGCAGCAGGTCGTCCCAGTGGGCGGGCGTGTTCGGGTGGCTGCCGTAGTGGGCGAGGTGCAGGGTGCGGGCGTCCAGGGCGCGCAGGGTCCGGATGGAGTCCCGCCACGCTTCGAGGTTGATGTCCGGGGGCGGGGTGGGCGCGCGGGGCGTCTGGGCGGCGTCGAGGCGGATGCCGCCCACGTCGCCCACGAACAGGTGTTCGCCCGTGTGGAAGCTCAGATGATGGACGGCGTGGCCGGGCGTGTCGAGGGCCTGCACGTCCAGGTTGCCCAGGCGCAGGCTCTCGCTGCCTTCCAGCACGGTCAGGCGTGCGGGGTCGATGGGTTGCATCTCGCCCCACAGGCGGTCCATCTGGTCGCCGTAGATCTGCGTGGCGCTGGCCACCAGCCGTTCCGGGCGGGACAGGTGGGCCGCGCCGCGCGCATGCACGTAGGCGCGGGCCTGCGGGACGAGGTTCAGGACCGTCCCGGCCGCCCCCGCGTGATCGAAGTGAATGTGGGTCAGCAGGATGTGCCGCACGTCCGAGAGGGTCGCGCCGATGCCGGTCAGGCCGTCACGGAGCGCGCCGAGGGTGCTGGTCGGGCCGGTATCCACGACCGTGAGGCCGTTCCCGGTATCGAACACGAACGCGGCGATGACGCCCGGCGTGTCCTGAAAGTTCAGGTCCAGCGTGTGAACGCGTGGGTCGGTCATGCCTTCCCGCTGAGGCGCGCGCCGAGCAGCAGCAGCGCGCAGGCGTACTGCACGAACGCGATGATGCGGATGGTCTGCACGTTCGCGGCGGCGCGCAGGGGACCGAAGGTCAGGGCGAGAATGCCGGTGGCGCTGAGCAGAATCACGCCAAACAGAAGCCAGAGTGCCATGACCCGCAGAATACCCGCTGCCTGCGGGAACGGAGTGCCGGCGGGCTGGGCAGCGGGTCCGGCGTGGGGCCAGCATGGGGGCCGGCGGTCAGTGCTCGCTGACCAGCGCTTCGAGGAGGCGCACGGCTTCCTCCAGGCGGTGGGCCTGCACGCGCGCGGCGGTGCGGACCTGCCGCCATTCGAGGCGGACGCGGGCGAGGCTCAGGGGGTCGCCGCCCATCTGGGTGAGTTGCAGCGCGCGGCGTTCCAGCGTCTCGACCTGCGCGGCGAGTTGCCGCAGGGTGGCCTGGTGGGTGCGGGCGGCGTTCAGGGTGGCGTCCAGTTGCGCCTGCGCTTCGGCCTGCGCGAGGTGCAGGTTGTGGTGGGCCTGCATGACCTGCGGGCTGGCCTCGCCGGCCTCTCCGGCCTGCCACTGGGCGTAGTTCAGGGCGTGCCGGGCGCGCAGGACGTTGGGGTGCAGCGGCACGCCCAGCGAGTACCGGGCGTTGCCCAGGTCGAGTTCCAGCATGGTCAGGGGCGTGTCGGCGTCCTCGAGTTCGATCAGGGGCGTGAACGCTTCCAGGAACGCCTGGGTCTGCGTGACCATCAGGCGGGAGTGCGCCAGTTGCGGGCTGACGACCTGCCCGCTGCGGCTGGCTTCCTCGAGTTCCTTGACGGTCAGGCGCAGCAGGTCGCCCTGCGCGACGGCCGCGGCGACCTGATCGGCCACCTCGATGCGGGCGTGGTCGGCGCGGAGTTTGCTGAGCATCTCCTCGGTCTCCCAGCGCCGCACCTCGGCCTGGGTGGCCTGCACGTCCCATTCGGCGGCGCGTTCCAGGCTCAGCAGGTCCGGGTTGGTGCGGATGGCGCCCAGGCTGCGGCTGGCGATCTCGGCGTGCGAGCGGGCCAGCAGCAGCGGCAGGTCGTGCGCGCGGCGTCCCCACTTGACCGGCGACGGGGCCGGGGCGATCGGGCCGGGCGCGGTGGGCTGGGCTGGGACCGGGACGGACTCGGCGAACTTGGCGAGGTCCAGGGTGGTGCCCTCGAGCCACTTGTCGGCGCGGGCGTCCCCGAAGTTCTCGCGCATCTGCGAGTACACGTCCTGCAGCACGGCGATCACGTCGCGCGGGCCGAGGGCGCGCACGGCGGTCCAGCCGCGGCGCTGCACGGCGCCCTGCACGGCCAGGTCGGCCTCGCGCACGCCCAGTTCGGCGCTGAGGCGCTGGCGCAGCCAGTCGCGGTACGGGTCGGAGGCGACGGGCGTCATGCGCTCACCGCCGCGCGGCGCTGCCGGGCGCACTCGAACAGCACCAGGGCGGCGGCGGTGGCGACGTTCAGGCTGTCGGCGCCGCGCGCGGCGTTCATGGGAATGCTGACCGAGTGGTCCGTGGCGCGCCAGTGGGCGGGCAGGCCCTCGTGCTCGGTGCCGAGCAGCAGCGCGACCCGGCCGGTCAGGGGGGCGTCCCAGTACGTGCGGGGCGCGTCGGGGGTGCAGGCGACGGTGGTGAAGGCGTGGGCGGCCAGCCAGTCCTGGGCGTCCTGTTCGTCCATCACGGCGACCGGCAGGGTGAACACGCTGCCCTGCGAGGCGCGGATCACGTTCGGCCCGAAGGGGTCCGCGCCGCGCCCGAGGACGATCACGGCGTCCGCGCCGGCCGCGTCGGCGGTGCGCAGGATGGCGCCCACGTTGCCGGGTTTCTCCAGGCCGTGCAGCACGACGGTCACGGCGCTGGGGCCGGGTTCGGGCAGCGCGGCGCGGGGGGTGGGGGCCAGGGCCAGCAGGCCGTCCGGGTTCTCGCGGCCGCTGACCTTCTCGAAGGCGGCGCGGGACAGTTCCAGTTCCGGCAGGGCGCTCAGGGTGGGGGCGACCTGCGCGGCTTCCGGGCTGAACAGCTCCGGGCAGGTGAACAGCGTGCTCAGGGACACGCCGGACGCGGCGGCGCGGGTGATCTCGCGGGCGCCCTCGATCAGGATGACGCCCTCCTGTTCGCGTTCGCGGCGGGTACGGAGGCGCACCAGCCGTTTGACATGGCTGTTCTGAAGGGAGGTGATCGGTGCGGGCCTGGTCATCACCGGTCATTATGCCGCGCCGCGTGCGCGCCGCACCGGAAGCCAGTCGGGAATGGGGGCGGCGTGGGCGGACGCCCGGGACAGACAGGTCCACTTCGCGCTAGCCTGTGCGCATGGCGCTGGCGTACCCTCCGTTCAAGTCCTGTCCGTGCGGGTCCGGGCGAAGTTACGCGCACTGCTGCGGGCCGCTGCACGCGGGCGGGCGGGCGGCCACGCCCGAGGCGCTGATGCGGTCGCGGTACTCGGCGTACGCGCTGGGGAACGCGCGGTACGTGCTGGACACCTGGCACCCGGACACCCGCCCCGCCACGCTGGACCTGCGTGACGGCACCCGCTACCTGGGCCTGCGGGTGCGGGGCGCCGCCGGGCCGTTCGTGGAGTTCACGGCGCAGTTGCGCCTGCCGGGCGGCGAGCGGTACGCGCTGAGGGAGAACAGCGAGTTCGTGCAACTGGAGGGCCGCTGGGTGTACCTGGACGGCGTGACGGCCGACGCGGACCCGGACGCAGGCTGAGCGGCGGGTTCCGTGGCGGGCGGGGCGGGAACGACCGGGCCGCGCACCTCGTACCGTGAGGCATGACTGAGCCCAGAGTGAACGAGTCCAGAGCGAACGCCACGCCGCGCCGCCCGCAGTTCCGTCCGCCGGGCCGGTCGGCGGCGCTGCTGATCGGCGGGTTGCTGGTCGCGGCGGTGGTCGTCACGCAGAGCGTGCAGGTCATTCCGGCCGGGTACGTGGGCGTGGTGTTCAGTTCGTTCAGTGGCGTGAAGGCGCAGCCGCTTCAGGAAGGCATTCATTTCCTGATGCCGTTCGTGGACCGCGTGAACCTGTACGACGCCCGCCTTCAGGAGGTCACGCTGGCGCACACCACCCAGGACGGCGACGAGGGCGCCATCCGGGCGCGCAGCAAGGAGGGCCTGGACATCACGGCGGACGTGACCGTGCAGTTCCGGGTGGACCGCACCAAGGCCGCCACGCTGCACAAGGAACTCGGGCGGGATTACCTGCGGACCGTGATCCGCCCGCAGGTGCGCAGCAAGGTCCGTGACGCCATCGGGCAGTTCGGCGCGGCCGACATCATCTCCTCGAAACGGCAGGAGGTCGAGGCGAGCATCACCACGGAACTCCGCAGGATCTTCGAGCGGAACAACCTGATCCTGGACAGCGTGCTGCTGCGTGAACTGCGCATTCCGGACAGCATCGCCAAGGCCATTGAGCAGAAGCAGGCGGCCGAGCAGCAGGTGGCGGTGGAACGCAACCGCCTGCAACAGTCGACGATCAGCGCCCAGCGGGCCGTGGTCGAGGCGGAGGGGGCCGCCAAGGCGTCGGTCGCGAAAGCGCGCGGCGAGGCCGAGGCGCTGTCGCTGCGCGGGCGGGCGCTGCGGGAGAACCCGCAACTGATTCAGTTGACGGTCGCCGAGAAGCTCTCGCCGGGCATTCAGACCGTCATGCTGCCCAGCACCGGGAACTTCCTGCTGGACGTGGGAACCCTCACGCAGCCCGCGAAGGCCGCCGCGAAACCGTGAGGGCCGCCCGTGATGGCGCCCGTGCGTTAGCCTGCGCATGATGGTCGTTCTGATTCTGATGCTGATCTTCGCGGGTGTCGCGACCTTCATGGCGGTCGCGTACGTGAACAACACCAACCGCGCCACGGGCCGGTCACTCCAGGATTCCGGTCGCAGCGGCGAACTGGCCGCCGGGGCGGCGCCGGAGGCCGCGCTGCCCAGCCCCGGTGCCGAGCTGACCCTGCCGCTGCTGCTGTCGCTGCCGGAACCCGCCCGGACGCGCGCCTGGGCGCTGCTCTCGGGCGTGACGGACGCCCTGAAGGTGGGCGGCAGCGATACGCGCACGGCGTTCCTGCTGGCGCAGACGCGGGACACGTACCTGCCGGACACGCTGCGCGCCTACGCGCACCTGACGCCCGCCGCGCGGCAGACGCTGGAACGTCAGGGGCAGCCGCCGGAGGTGCTGCTGGACGAGCAACTGGCGCTGCTGGAGGACGGCATGCGCGAGGCGTTGCGGCACGATCACGCGGCGGCCGACCGGCTGCTGACGCAGGGGCGGTTCCTGCGCGAGCGCTTCGGGGCCGAGAGTGCCGGGAGCGGGCTGCGCCAGAAACCGTGACGGCATGCGGGTTGCGTGGGAGTGGGTTCCGGGCTGCATGAGGGTCAGCGCAAGATTGAACCGGGTTCAGAATGACGGCCCGCAGCGGCGCAGGGTCGTAGCCTGCGTGCATGACGACACTGGCTTTCCTGGGTCTCGGGGCGATGGGCGACCCGATGGCCGCCCACCTCGCCCGGTACGCGGCGGCCAACGGCCTGACCGCGCACGTCTGGAACCGCACCGATTCGAAAGCGCAGGCGCACGCGCGCACACACGGCAGCCGCGCCGTGACGCTGGAAACGGCGGCGGGCGCGGACGTGATCTTCACCTGCCTGCCCACCAGCGCCGAGGTGAACGAGGTTCTGAGCGTCATGGAACCGCACCTGAAATCGGGCGCGGTGTGGGTGGACTGCACGAGCGGGCACCCGCAGGCCGCGCCCGCCCAGCGTGAGCGGCTGGCCGCGCGGGGCGTGACGCTGCTGGACGCGCCCGTGAGTGGCGGCACGGCCGGCGCGCAGGCCGGGGCCCTGACCGTGATGGTCGGTGGCCCCGCCGAGGCGCTGGAGGCGGTGCGGCCGCACCTGGCGTTCGCCGGGAAGGTCGTGCATGTCGGCCAGAGCGGCGCGGGCTTCGCGGTGAAGGCTGTCAACAACGCGCTGCTGGGCGTCACGCTGTGGGCGACCGGCGAGGGACTGGCGGTCCTGGCGCGCGCAGGCGTGGACCTGGGCGCGGCGCTGGACGTCATCAACGCCAGCAGCGGGCGCAGCAACGCCAGCCAGAACCTGATCGGGCAGCGGGTCCTGACGCGCGAGTTCCCCGCGACCTTCGCGCTGGGCCTGCTGGCCAAGGACGCCGGGATTGCCGCCGACCTGACCGGCGAGGTCCGGGGCAGCGCGCCGCTGCTGGCCCAGACTGCGGCCCTGCTGCGCGCCGCCGAACGGGTGGTGGGCGCGGACGAGGATCACACGGCCGCCCTGAAACTGATCGAGCAGATGAACGACGTGGAGTTGAAATGACACAGGAACGCATGACCCCCGGCACCGACCAGATCGCCTCTCCCCGCTTCGGGATCGTCACGGACGGCGGCCTGGACGCCTATCCTTCCCTGCTGAACGACGTGCCGGTCGCGCCGTTCTCCGTGACGTTCGGGAACGCCAGTTACCGCACGAACGAGATCAGCCGCACGGACCTGTTCCGCATGCTGGAAAGCAACCCGAACCACCCGACCAGCAGCCAGCCGACCCCGCAGGACTGGATGGACGCCGTGAAACGCGCCGGGGTGCGGGACGTGCTGGGCCTGACCATCAGCGCCGGCCTGAGCGGCAGCATGAACGCCGCCGAGCAGGCCCGTCAGGCGCTGGGCGACGACTTCAACCTGACCCTGCATGACAGCGGCACCCTCAGCGCCGCGCAGGCCTTCCAGCTGCACGCGGCGGGCACGGCGGCCGCGCGCGGCGAGAGCCTGGAGACCGCCCGCGAGTGGATGCGCGCCGTGCACGAGGAAACCGAGCTGTACTTCACCATCGAGACGCTGGAGTACCTGCGCCGGGGCGGTCGGATCGGGCGGGTACAGGCGACGCTGGGCGGCCTGCTGAACCTCAAACCCGTCGTGACGGTGGACAAGGCGGGCGGCACGTACACGAACGTGGGCCGCGCCCGCTCGTACCGGGGTGGCATGGAGGCGGTCGCCACGCAGGTCACGCGCCGCTTCGGTGAGGGCACGCCGCTGCGCGTGGGCCTGCTGTACGGCAGCGTGCGCGAGGACGCCGACGAGGTGCTGGGCCACCTGAAGGGCCGCCACCCGATCGTGTGGTCGGACGTGGCGGGCGTGAACCCGGTCCTGAACGTGCACACCGGCCCGCGCACCGTCGGGATCGCCGCCGCGCCCGGCGCGTGGCCCTGGGAACGCTGAAGGCCCACAGTGACCAACAAGAGGAGGGACGCCCGGCATGCGCGGCGTCCCTCCTCTCCTCCATCAACCATCAACTCTCGACCATCAACCCTCTTTACTGCGTGCTGCGGGGGTCCAGCACGTCGCGCAGGCCGTCGCCGAGCAGGTTGAAGCCCAGCACGGTCAGCAGGATGGCCAGCCCGGGGAAGATCATGGTCCACGGGGCGTCGATGTAGTACTGGCGTCCGTCGCTGATCATGGTGCCCCATTCCGGCAGGGGCGGCTGCGCGCCGATGCCCAGGAAGCCCAGCGCGGCGACCTCGATGGTGGCGGTGGCGATGCTCAGGGCGCCCTGCACGATCAGCGGGGAGAGGCTGTTGGGCAGGACGTGCCGGAAGATCATGCGGCCCTGCGAGGCGCCCAGCGCCCCGGCGGCCTGCACGAACTCGCGTTCGCGGATGGACAGCACCACGGCGCGTGCCAGTCGCATGTACACCGGCACCTGCACCAGCGACACGGCCAGCATGGCGGTCACGAGTTGCGGGCTGTTCAGGGCGAACAGGCGGTCCATGGCGGCGATCAGCAGGGGCGGGTCGCTGGCGCTGAAGATGCTGGCGAAGCCGATGGCGAGCAGGATGCTGGGGAAGGCCAGCATCACGTCCGTCAGGTAGCCCAGGACGCTGTCCAGCCACCCGCCGAAGTACCCGGCGAGCAGGCCCAGCAGCGTGCCCAGCAGCAGGGCCAGGACGGTGCTGACCACGCCGACTTTCAGGCTGATGCGGGTGCCGTGCAGGGTGCGGGTCATGATGTCGCGGCCCAGGTTGTCGGTGCCGAACGGCGCGCGCCAGATGTTCACCTTGCCGGTGACGGGATCGGTGTACGTTTCGGCCACGTCGCTGTTCCACAGGGCGCTGATGCTGGGTGGTTTCAGGATCAGGCTGTAGTTGCGGTCCACGGTGGGGTCGTAGGGTTTCAGGATGCCGGCGAACACGGCCAGCAGCACGAACGCCAGTACGATCACCGCGCCGACCTTGCCGGGCGCGCTGCGGCGGAAGCGGCGCCAGAAGATGCTGTCCTGGCGGGGTTTGGAGGCGGGAGCGGTCGCGGTTGTCATGAGGTCACCAGTTCCCTTCAGCTGTACTGGATGCGGGGGTCGAGAGCGGCGTAACTGAGATCGACCAGCAGGTTGGCGACGCTGACGACCAGCGCGGCGAAGATCACGCCGCCCTGAATGATGGGGTAGTCACGCTGACTGATCGCGTCGTACACCCACGAGCCGATGCCGGGCCACGAGAAGATCGTCTCGGTCAGCACAGCCCCGCCCAGCAGTGCGCCCGCCTGCAACCCGATGACGGTCACGACCGGCAGCAGCGCGTTGCGCAGCGTGTGCTTCAGGATCACCGAGCGGCCGCTGAGGCCCTTGGCACGCGCGGTCCTCACGTAATCCTGGCCCAGCACGTCCAGCATGGAGGAACGGGTGATGCGCGCGATGATCGCCAGCGGAATGGTGCCCAGCGCGATGGCGGGCAGCACGAGGTGGCGCGCGGCGTCCCAGGCGACGGCGGGTTGCCCGCGCAGCAGGCCGTCCAGAACGTAGAAGCCCGTGATGGGTTCGATGTTCACCGACGAGCTCAGGCGGGCGCTGGGGGGCAGCCAGCCGAGTTTCACGGCGAAGAAGTACGACAGCAGCAGGCCCAGCCAGAAGACCGGCATGCTCACCCCGATCAGCGAGACGGTCGTGGCGAGGTTGTCCCAGATGCTGTTGCGGCGCAGGGCCGCCAGGATCCCGGCGGGCATGCCGATCACCAGCGCGAACAGCAGCGCCGCGACGCTCAGTTCGGCGGTGGCGGGAAAGCGGGCCCTCAGGTCGTCCCGGACGGGAATGTTGCTCTTGATGCCGCTGCCCAGGTCGCCCTGGAGCAGCGCGCTCATGTACCTGGGGTACTGGGCGTCCAGGGGGTTGGCGGGGTTGAAGAACCAGGGTTTGTTCAGGCCGAGTTGCTCGCGCAGCGCAGCGGCCGCTTCGGGCGTGGCGCGTTCGCCCAGCATCGCCACGGCCGGGTCGCCGGGAATCGAGCGGACGAACACGAACACGACCAGGCTGATGCCCAGCATGACCAGCAGGGTGCGGAAGATTCGGCGGATCAGGTAACTGCCCAAGGCGGGCCTCCTTGCGTGGAGCGGGACGGTACGTGCGGTGGGACGGTACGTGCGGTGGGACGATGCCCGACATGGGTGGGAGCGGCAAGGGCGGAGCAGCCTCCTCCCGGTAGTGGGCGGGGCTGCTCCGCAGGGTCGGGCTCAGGAATTCAGGGCGTGCGGCGTTACTTCTTGCCGGTGACGGTGATGGTGTTGAAGGGTTCGCTGCCCAGGGGGCTGGGCGTCCAGCCCTTGACGTAGCTGCGCGCGGCGGCCAGCGGCTGGCTGTGCACGATGGGCACGCGGTACGCGGCGTTGTAGGTCAGTTCGTGCAGCTGACCGTAGATCTTGGCCTTGGCGTCCTGGGTGGCGGCGGCGCGGCCCTGCTGGAGCAGGGTTTCGACGTTCGCGGGGTTCCAGTTGATGTCGTCGCTGGCGTTGCTGCCGTAGTACGCGCCGTAGAAGTTGTCGGGGTCGCCGTAGTCGCCAGTCCAGCCGATCATGTACATGTCGAAGCCGGGTTCCTTGTTGCGGTCCTCGAGGTACTTGGCCCAGTCCTCGGTTTTCAGGTTGACCTTGACGCCGATGGCGCTCAGGTCGGCGGCGATGGCTTCCGCGATGGGTTTGGGCGTGGGGAAGTACGGGCGGCTGACGGGCATGTACCACAGGTCGATGGAGAAGCCGTTGGCGTAGCCGGCGTCGGCGAGCATCTTCTTGGCGGCGGCCGGGTCGAACTTGTAATCAGCCGGGACCTTGGAGCTGTTCGCCCATTCCAGGACAGGCGGCACGAAGCTGGCGTTGCTGACGCCCAGGCCGTTCCAGAAGGCGTCCACGATGGCTTTCTTGTTGATGGCCATGCTGATCGCCTGACGGACCTTCTCGTTCTTCAGGTACTGGTTGCGGTTGTTCATGCTGACGAAGCCCACGTTGAAGCTGGGGCGCTTGACGGCCACGAGGTTCTTGTCGGCCTGCACGCTCTTGAGGCTGTCGGGGGTCAGGTCGTTGGCGAAGTCGATGGTGCCGGCCTTCAGTTCGTTCAGGCGCTGGCTGGCGTCCTTGATGGAACGGATGATCAGCTGGTCGACCTTGGCCTTGCTGCCCCAGTACAGTTTGTTGGGCAGCAGGGTCACGCGGTCCCCGGTGCGCCAGCTCTGGAAGATGAAGGGGCCGGTGCCGACGGGCTTGCTGGCGGGCGTGCCGTACTTCGCGCCTTCTTTCTTGATGGCGGTGGGGCTGGCGATGCCGAAGTACCCGGCGGCCAGCACGTTGGGCAGCACGGAGCTGGGTTTGTTCAGGTCGACGCGGACGGTGGTGTCGTTGACCTTGACGATGTTCTTGATGACGGCGGTGGCGTCGCCCTTGTAGCCGCCGAGCAGTTCGCCCATGATCTCGAAGGTGCGGCCCTGGTCGCGGAAGCCGTAGGGGTGGCTCTTGTCCCACCAGCGGCCCAGGTTGAAGATCACGGCGTCGGCGTTCATGGGGGTGCCGTCGTGGAAGCGAACGTTCTTGCGCAGCGTGAACGTCCAGGAGGTGTTGTTCGCGTTGGGTTTCCAGCTGGTGGCGAGGCCGGGGGCCAGGTCGGTGCTGCCGGGCTTGAAGTCGACCAGGGTGTCGTAGATCTGACGCTGGACGAGGATGCTGATGCCGTCGGTGATGTTGCCGGATTCCAGGCTGACGGGTTCGCCGTTGCCACCGAAGACCAGGGTGGTGGCGGAAGCGGCGCTCAGGGTGGAGAGCAGGGCGGTCAGGAGCAGTTTCTTCATGGAACCTCCGGGAGCGTTCATGGCGGTGACGCGGCGTGTGGGCCGTGTGACGTTCATGAAGGCAGGCTGATACAGATCGAGCGTGTGCTCAGGCTAGTGGGCATCAGAGGGTGAGTCAAGAATCATTTGCGTGATCCGTACGCAATACTACATTACATTTGCGATGTCGTGTCGGGGCTTCACGAGGCGCCGTGAGCGTGAGGGCTGGCCCGGAAATCTCATGCAGCAGGCGCCCGCGCCGGGCAGCCCGGTGGCCGGGCGGTGGTCAGGCACCCCGGCGCACGCCCGCTGGATTCCGCCGCAGGCCAGTCCAGTCTGACCGGACAGCCCGCCTGAACAGCGTGCCTGGACAGCCCGGCAGCGGCGCATACGGACTCCGGGTCAGGGTGCCCCCAGCAGCGTCAGCCCCAGCAGCGCCGGGTTGGCGTTCCCGCCCTCGCTGACCAGCGTGACCCGGCGGATCACGGTGTCCGGCCGGGGGTTGATCCATTCCAGCGCGGTCAGGTTCACGTCCAGCCCGTCCCCCGTCTTTCCGGTCCAGGCGGGCGCGGGAATCATGGACGTGGGTTGCAGGTCCGTCCAGGCGCGCAGGTGACGTCCGTACTCCAGCGGCAGCGTCTGGCGGGTGCCGTCCGCGTACTCGATGTCGTACTGCCCGACCCGCTCGCGGGGGGTCGCGGCGGGCCAGCCGGTCGTGTGCAGGAACACCAGCCCCGTGGCCCGGCGGTTCAGGTCGATCACCGCCTGCTGCGGCAGGCCCTTCACGCTGGCGCGGCTGCCGCGCAGCATCACGGCCCCGCTGACATCGAAGGTGTACTCGCCGAGCCGCTGCACGCCGGGCCGCAGATTCCGCAGGTCGATGTCGGACCCCTTGCCGATCCAGCCGTTGCCGTCGTCGTCGGCCAGGGCGCGGGTCACCAGGGGCCGCAGGTTCACGGTCGCGCCCGCCTGCGCGCGGTACGGGCCGGGCTGGTACAGGTCGCGGTAGCGGGCCGCCGCGTCCGTCAGGGGCGGCGCGGCCGGGTTCCAGAAGGCGCTGGCGGCGCGCACGAACGCCACGCCCTGCTCGGCGTTCCCGTCCCACACGCTGGGATTCCCGAAGTACCCGGTCCAGCGGGTCTGGATCATGCCCGACGCGCCCCCCTGCGCCGCTGCCCGCGCGAAGCCCTCGGCGTTGCCGGGGTCGCTCCAGCTGGCCCCCAGCACCGGGAATCCGGCGTCCCGCACGGTCTTCAGGGCCGGGAACGTCGTGCCCGGCGCGTACGCCCAGTACGCCACCTGAAGGTCACGCGGCAGCCGGGCCGGGACGCTGCCCACCACCGAGTCCGAGAAGGCCGTGTCGTGCCAGATCATGCTGCCCACGTTCATGGATTTCAGGTACCCGTGCAGTTTCAGAACGTCGTCCACGAACAGGTTCTCGAAGCCCACGGCCCGGCCGTTCTCCCGCGCAGGGAAGCGGTCGCGGCTGCGGACCTCGTCGTGTCCCAGGTGAATCACCTTCGGGCGGAACACCTCGACCGCCTCTTTCAGGATGGGCAGGATCACGCGGTCGTACGTGGCGGGGTTCAGGGTGTCGTAGGCGTACGGGTTCTGACTGTCCGGGTCCTGGCGCAGGTCCAGGTTCTTGCCTCCGTAGAACATCCACCCGACGTGCCCGAGCGTCTCGATCAGCGGAATGACCTCCAGGCCGTGGCTGCGGGCCAGGTCCGCCACGCGCCGCGCCTCGGCCCTGGTCGCGCCGCCAGGGTGCGCGAACCCCCCGGCGCGGGCGGTGTCCCACTGCACGTAGTCACTCATGACCAGCACCGCGTTGAACTTCAGGGCGGCCAGCATGGGGATCAGGCGGTCGTTCACGCCCTGGCTGGCGCTGTCGAGGTAGATCATGGCGATCCGCTGCCGCAGGGCCGGGGCGTCCGTGATCCGGGCAAAGCGCAGGCCGTCCGGGGTCAGCAGTTGCCGCAACGTCTGCGCGCCCAGGTACGCGCCGCGCGGGTCCGCGCCGACCACGAACGCGCCGCCGGCGTCCACCCACAGCGCGTAGCCTTCCGGGTCGCGGGTCAGCAGACCGGCCTTCTGCGCGCGGGCCGCGAGGTCCGGGTCGGCCAGCGTGCCCACCGTGATGGATACGCCAGTTGCCGCCGCGTCGGGAAGGGAAGCGCCCAGCCGGGTCTGCCACTCGGCGCGCAGGTCACGCGCCGCCCAGGCCAGCTCCGGGTCGCCTCCCACCACGCGCACGCCCAGCCCGGCCAGCGGGAGTGTGCCGGGCGGGAACTGCGTCGCGCGCGGCTGCGGCACCACGCCGGGAAACGGGGTGACCAGCCTCGCCGCCGGGGCGGGCGTGACCGTGACCGGAACGGCGCCCGCCGGAACGGACGAACCTGCACTCAGCGCTGCGAGCAGCGCCACGAAAGAGCGGTTGGGTTTCATATTCGGACCTCATACGGATTCCGATTGAATGGTTCGCAAAACCGTTCAATCCGAGCGGATGCGAGTGGGAGCGGAACGGGTTCCGGTCGTGGAAACGGCAGGAACGACCGGGGCGGGAAAGGAGCGGGAGGCGGGCGCACCCTGACCGCGCGCCGCCTCCCGTTTCCCGCGCGCCGTTTACAGGCTGGCGTTCCAGGCTTTCACGATGTCGTCGAGCGCCTGTTTGGGCGTTTTCTGCCCGGCCATGGCAGATTCGATGTTGTCCTTGAAGACCTTGTTCAGTTTGCTGGCGTCCGGGTAGATCAGGGTCAGGTCCTTGGCTTTCTTCAGTTCGGTGGACGCCACGAGGCGGCCCTGACTGACGGCGTCCGCGCCGCCCTGCTTGAAGAACTTGTCGGTGCTGGCCTTCACGGTGCTGGGGAAGGTGGTCTTGGTGACGCGGCTGAACTGCAACTGGTTGGCGTCGTTCGTGAGGAACAGCGCGAGCTTCTGCGCCAGCGCCCTGTCCTTGACGCCTTTGGGCACCATGAAGCCCATCAGGCCGGTGTGGATGACGTTCCCGGCGATGTTGATGGGGTACGGCGCGACCTTCGTGACGCCGTAGATGTCCTTGTTGTCGTTCTCGACGCGCAGGATGAACTGCGGGCCGGTGATCAGCATGGCGAGCTTCCCGGCCGAGTACAGTTCCGTGGCGGCCGTGAAGCCACGGCGCATGGTGTCCTCGGGAATGTAGCCCTTCTTGTACAGGTCCACGTAGGTGGTCAGGAGTTGCACGTGTTCGGGGCTGTTGAACACGGCCCGGCTGCCGCTCTTGTCCAGCACGGGCAGCCCGGCTTCCTGGAACAGGTACAGCATGTTGATGCCGTTGATGTTCGGCATGAACCCGTACAGGCCGGTCCGGTCCTTGATCTGCTTGGCGGCGGCGATCAGGGTCTGGATGGTGCGGGGCGGGTTGGCGGGGTCCAGTCCGGCCTTGCGGAAGATCTCGGTGTTGTACGCCACGACTTTCGGGGACCAGTACCACGGGACGCCCATGACCTTGCCGTCGAAGGTGAAGGTGCTCAGGGGGCTGGGAAAGTACAGTTTCTTCTGCGCGTCGGTCAGGGTCAGGGGTTCCAGCGCGCCCTGCTGGACCAGTTTGACGCTCATGTCGCTGCTGAGGTTCACGGCGGCCGGGGGGCGTCCGGCGGCGACGGCGGCCAGCAGTTTCTGCTCGATGGCGGTGGCGGGCACGTCGACCCACTTGAGGTCCACGGTAGGGTTTTCCTTCTCGAACTGCGTGACCAGACGGTTCATCTCGTCGTTGAACAGCGGGGCGAGGCTGATGGTCCAGAATTCCAGCTGGGTTTTCTGGGCGCTGGCCGTGGCGGTGGCGAGCAGGGCGGCGGTCACGAGGAACTTCTTCATGTGGACTCCTGAAACGGGGCTGGACCGGGTGGGACTGGGTCGGGAGGGCAGTGTGGGAAAGGCAGTGGACGGCACGCGGAAATCACGCGGAGCTGCACCTGAGAAGAATGCATCTGAGAAGGATGTGCGCCGAATGTAGCGGTTTACGCGCGCCCCTGCCTGAGAACCTGACCGGGCCGCTCTCATACGGGGTCCCACTCGCGTCCGCTCGGATTGAACCGGTTAAGCAGACCAGTCAATCGGAGTCCGGATCACGGGCCGCGCAGGGCGGCCGCGAACCAGCGGGTCACGTGGTCCGGGCGGGTGATGGCGCTGCCCACCACGACCGCGTGCGCGCCGGTCGCCAGCGCCTGTGCGGCCAGCTCGGGGCTGTTCAGGCGGCCTTCCGCGATGAACGGCAGGCCCCCGGCGTGCAGGGCGCGCATCAGGGCGAAGTCCGGCCCCGGCTGCTGCGGGCTGTGGGGCGTGTACCCGCTCATGGTGGTGCCCACGATGTCCGCGCCCGCCGCGTAGGCCGCGCGGGCCTCGTCCAGGGTGCTGATGTCCGCCATGGCGAGCGCGCCTGCCGCGTGGGCCGCCGCGACCAGCGCAGCGACCGGGTGCGGGCGGGGCAGGTCGGTGCCGTCGAAGGCGACCACGTCCGCCCCCGCCTGCGCCACGGCGGTCACCTCGGCGGGCGTGGCGGTGATGTACACCGGCGAGTCCGGCTGCGCCTGCTTGGTCAGGCCGATGACCGGCACGTCCGTCACGGCCCGCACGGCGCGGATGTCGCCGGGCGAGCGCAGGCGCAGGGCCGCCGCGCCGCCCAGCAGCGCCGCGCGGCTCAGGGCGACGATGTGCGTGACCTCGCGCAGCGGGCTGCCGTCGTCGGCCTGCACGCTCACGATCAGCGCGCCGCGCAGGGCGGCCAGACGCCCGGGCAGTGGGAACGGAGCGCCGCCTGGAAAAGGGCTATTCATGCGCGCCAGTGTAGCCAGCCGGGCAGCTGCCAGTGGGCCGGTCCTGACCACCTGCGCGGCGCTCCGGGGCGTGCCTGCCGTACGCTGGGCGCGTGACCACTCAAGCTGACCCGGCCCGGACCTCCCCTCGACAGCCCGCCTCCCCTGCCCCGGCAGGCCAGACAGGCCCGCTCATGGCCGGGCAGCTGGTCATGGTGGACATTCCGGGACCGGAACTGGACGCCGACACGGCCGCGCACCTGCGCCGGTACGGCGTGCGCAGCGTGTGCCTGTTCGGGAAGAACGTGGTGGACGAGGCGCAACTGACGCGGCTGTGCGCGGACCTGCGCGCCCTGATGGGCGAAGGCGCCCTGATCGCGCTGGATCACGAGGGGGGTGCGATCGTGCGGCCCGACTTCTGGCCGTTCGCGCCGTCCGCGATGGCGCTGGGCGCCGCGGACGATGTGGCCCTGACCGGGCAGGTCAGCGGGGGGCTGGCGCGGCAACTGCGGCGCGTGGGCATCAACTGGAATTTCGCGCCGGTGCTGGACGTGAACGTGAACCCGGCCAACCCGGTGATCGGCGACCGGGCCTTCGGGGCCGACACCGGGCGCGTGACCCGGCACGGGCGGGCGGCGCTGTCGGGGCACCATGAGGCGGGTGTGGCGGCGTGCGTGAAGCACTTCCCGGGGCACGGGGACACCGCGCTGGACAGTCATTACGCGCTGCCCAGCGTCACCCGTTCCCGCCAGGACCTGGACCGACTGGAGTTCGCGCCGTTCCGTGACCTGCTGCCCGTGACTCCGGCGGTCATGACGGCGCACGTGGTGTTCCCCGCGCTGGACGCAGGTGCGCCCGCCACGCTGTCCCGCGCGGCCCTGACCGGGCTGCTCCGCCAGGAGTGGGGGTACGGCGGCGTGATCGTCACGGACTCCATGGGCATGAAAGCCATCGACGATCACTACGGGCGCGGCGAGGCGGGCGTGCTGGCGCTGGCCGCAGGCGCGGATCTGGTCATGGCGCTGGGCCGCCGCGAGGCGCAGGAGGCGACCCTGGACGCCATCGCGCAGGCACTGGCCGACGGGCGACTGGACCCGGCCGAGGGGCAGGCGAGTGCCGAGCGCCTCGCCGCGCTGGCCCGCACGTACCCGGCGCAGGCCGACCCGACCCTGGACCCGCAGGCGGACGCCCCCGTGTTCGCGCGGGCGTGGGCGCAGGCGCTGACCGCGTACCGCGCCCCGGTGGCCCCGCCTCCCGGTTCGGCGGTGCGGCTGGTCGCGCAGCGGCGCGCGCCGCGTGAGAACGTCAGCGAGGCCAGCGTGGACGCCGCCACCCTCGCCGCCGACCTGGGCGAGGTGTACACGGTGGACCTGATCGCCTTCGACGACCCGGCCGAACTCGACTGGAACGCCCTGCACGCCGGGAACACACCGCTGATCCTGGCGACCACCTCCCGCCACCGGCACGCGGCGCTGCGGGGCACCCGTCCGGACCTGCACCTCGCGCTGTACAACCCGTACGCGGCGCTGGACGTGGACGCCCCCGCCCTGCTGACCTACGGCTTCCGTCCGGAGGCCCGCCGGGCCGTGGTCGCGTGGCTGCGCGGCGAGGCCAGCGCGCCCGGCACCCTCCCCTTCCAGGGCTGATACGGACTCCGATTGAATGGGCTGCCGGACGTGGAACTGACCGTCCGGTGAAGTTCTGGATTGTCGGCGAAACAAAATCAGGGGGAGGCGGGCCAGAGGTCCAGCTGGTCCAGGGTGCGCCGGGCGAGCGTGGCGGCGGCGCGGCCGCGTTCATCGGGTCGGAAGTACAGCCTCAGGTCGCCGCCGGGCAGCACCTTGACGCTCAGCAGGCCAGCCTGCGCGGGAATGACGGCCAGCCGGACGGGCGCGCGGAACAGGTCGGTCAGGTCGTGCAGCGCGCGGACGTGACCTTCCGGGTCAGGGTGAGCGGCACCGGCATGAGGGGCACCGGGGTGAGGGGCGGTATGCAGGCCGATCACTCCGGCCTGCCGGGCGATCAGGGTGACGGCGCGGCGCGCGTCGGGCGGCGGGGTCGCGGCGAACTGCACGGGAACGGTCAGTTCGAAGGTGGGTTCCGGGATGGCCCAGTCCCCGCTGCGCTGCTCGCCCGTGACGCGGAAGGTGACGGTGCGGTTGCCGCTGCGGCTGAAGTCCGGGGCGGTGTCGCTCACGCCGGTGCAGGTGACAGCCGTGATCTGCATGCGCTGCGCCCCGGCCCGGCGGCGCAGCGCCCGCTCGAAGGCGTGCACGAGCCGCCCGGCGTTCAGGGTGGCCGTGGCGGGGGTCAGGGGGGCGCCGCCCGCCAGAAACAGCACGCCGTTCTGGAAGTCACTGAACCGCTCGCCTGGGCCGCTCGCGGGGGCATCACTGCCGAGCGGGTCGCTGGTGGGGTAGCCGTACGGGCCGCGTTCCCAGCCGCTGGCCGCCCAGAGCGCGCGGGTCGGGCCGCCGATGACCATCGGGCCGGTGCGGGGGTGCCAGTACACGCTGCCGTTCCCCTGAAAGTGATTGAAGTGCCCCTGGCCGTCCTGGGTGGGGGTCTGGTCCGTGACGGGCAGGGCGAGGTCACTGTCGGGACCGCCGCGCGCGTCGTACTTGCGGCGGATGTCGCCGTGAACCTCGTGTGCGCCCGTGGCGGGCGAGAAGTACAGGTCGCAGCGTTCGTACCGGCGTCGGTGGCCGCCACGGACGGCCTCGCAGGGACCGGTGGGCGCCCCGGTGAAGGCCGCGCCGAGCGCCTGCGCTTTCGCTTCGAGGGTACCGGCGGGATCGGCGGGATTCAGGGACAGATTGCTGACCGTGACGCTCAGGCAGGCGGCGCGGACGCGGGCGGTCAGGGTGCGGGTCTGGCCGTCCGGAACGCGGCCGCTGACGCTGACCTCCGCGGCGGGCGCGGGCCGGTCCGGGTGGTGCGTCTCGAACAGCCGGACCTGCACGCTGACGGTCACGGCCCGGCGGGGCGCGCGGGCGTACGTGACGCGCACGTCCACGCGGGTGTCGCCGCCGCACCTGCCGGTCGTCAGGTCCGTCAGGGTGGGCTGCTGTGGCCCCAGGATCACGGTGCCCCGGCGGATCAGGCGGGCGTGTTCGCCCGGCCCGAAGGTCTCGTCGTCGGTGACGGTCAGGCGGGTAGTGTGCGTGACGCAGCGCTGCGGATCGTCGCCGGGCGGTGCAGCGCCGGGCTGGAGGTCGCCGGGCTGGGGGTCATCGGGCTGCGGGACGGTGGGCATGGCGGGCCTCCTTGGGCGCGCGGCGGGTCGGGGCGTCCGGACGGGGTGACGGTGCGTGTGCGTGGGTTGGGGTGCCCTGGGTGCAGTTGTACGGGGTGGGCCATGACCGGGCCGTGATCGGGCAGTGATGGGCCTGTGAACAGTCCGGGATGGGGGGCCAGGGGGGATGCGCGCGCCCGCCCGGACTGATAGATTGGACTGAGTACAAACCCTGAACTGTTCACGCTGTGAACACGCCGCGCGGCGACCCGCACACCCGCACGGGCCGCGCCACGCGGCACCCCCTGGAGGAACGCAATGGATTTCACCCTGAACGACGAACAACGCCAGCTGCAACAACTTGCCCGTGACTTCACGCGCAAGGAGATCATCCCGATCGCCTCCGAGTACGACCAGAAGGAAGAACTGCCCTGGCAGGTCGTCGAGAAGGCCTTCGAGGTCGGCCTGCTGAACCCCAGCATTCCCGAGCACGCCGGCGGCCTGGGCCTGGGCATGTTCGACGAGTGCCTGATCGGCGAGGAACTCGCGTACGGCTGCATGGGCATCTACACCGTCCTGATGGCCAGCGAACTGGGCATCGCGCCGGTCCTGATCGGCGGGACCGAGGAGCAGCAGAAACGCTTCCTGACGCCCCTGACCGAGAAGGCCGGACTGGCCGCCTTCGCGCTGAGCGAACCGAACAACGGCTCGGACGCCGCCAGCATGCACACCACCGCCGTCCTCGACGGCGACGAGTGGGTCATCAACGGCACCAAGATGTGGATCAGCAACGGCGGACTGGCCGAGTTCACGGTCGTGTTCGCCACCACCGACCGCCAGGGCGGGCACCGCGCGACCGTCGCGCTGGTCGTTCCCAAGGACGCGCCGGGCTTCAGTTACAACAAGATCAAGCACAAGATGGGCCAGCGCGCCAGCCTGACCAGCGAACTGGTGTTCGAGAACGTCCGCGTGCCCAGGGAGAACCAGCTGGGCGGCCTGGGCGACGGCTTCAAGATCGCCATGAAGACCCTGGACAAGACCCGCATTCCGGTCGCGGCCGGTTCGGTCGGCATCGCGCGGCGCGCCATGGAAGAGAGCATCAAGTACGCCAAGGACCGCACGGCGTTCAGCAAACCCATCGCGGAGTTGCAGGCCATCCAGTTCAAGCTGGCCGAGATGGCCATCGGCATCGAGACGGGCCGCCTGATGTACCAGAAGGCCGCGTGGCTGGTGGACGCCGGGCAACCCCACGGCTTCGAGAGCGCCATCGCCAAGGCGTACTGCAGCGAAATGGCCTTCAACGCCGCCAACGAGGGCATTCAGGTGCACGGCGGGTACGGCTACGTCGGCGAGTACCCGGTCGAGAAACTGCTGCGCGACGTGAAACTGAACATGATCTACGAGGGCACCAACGAGATTCAGCGCGTCGTGATCAGCCGCAACCTGCTCAAGTAATACGGACTCCGATTGAATGGCTTTATAAGCCGCTGGGTCCGAGCAGACTCGTAGAGCTGCGCAGCAGAGCGAGTAGGAGCCGGGCGGGTTCCGGACGTGGAGTTGACAACCCGGTGTCCTCCCGGGTTGTTAACGAAACAAACGGAATCCGTATAAGGTTCAGTCCGAGCGGATGCGAGTGGGAGCCGGGCGGGTCGTCTGGACAGGTCGTTCATCGCAGCGGTCCGGCCAGCCCGGTCAATGGTCAATCTGCACCCGCCCCCGCGTCTGCCGGGGCGGGTGCACCCGTTTTCGCGCGTGCTGCACGGCGTTCCTGCGCGGCCGCGCGGTGGGCGGGCGGCCTTAAAGAATCCTGAATCAGAATTGTGTGACGACCTTGCCATTACGCTGCGAAGCATGTTGTTGGCACGTTCCACCGCAGCCGTTCCTCCCAGCTTCGACCTTGTCGGAGACGAGGGCGGACGCCTCCGCGCGCTGTACGAGACGGGCCTGCTGGACTCGGCCCCGGAAGCGCAGTTCGACCGGATCGTGCGGTTGGTCGCGCGGCACTTCGGGAAACCCACGGCGCTGATCTCGCTGGTGGACCGGGAACGGCAGTGGTTCAAGGCGCGGGTCGGTTGCGACGTGAGCGAAACGCCCCGCGACAACCACTCGATCTGCTCGCTGGCGATCGAGCAGTCCGGGGTGCTGGTCATTCCGGACGCGACCGCCGACCCGCGCGTACGTGACTTCGAGACCGTGACGGGCAGCCTGAACGTGCGCTTCTACGCGGGCGCGCCGCTGATCACGCCCGAAGGGTTCAAGCTGGGCACCCTGTGCCTGCTCGACACGCAGCCCGGCACGTTCAGCGCCGACGACGTGCTAGCCCTGCAGGAGTTCGCGGCGCTGGTCATGGACGAGATCGCGCTGCGCCGCACCGTGCACGAACTGGACCGCCTCGCGCTGAACGACCCGCTGACCGGGCTGCCCAACCGCACGCACTTCCGGCAGCACCTGACGCACGCCATGCGCCGCGCCTCCCAGCGTTCGGAACGGGTGACGCTGTGCCTGCTGGACCTGAACGGCTTCAAGCTGATCAACGATTCGCTGGGGCACGCCGCCGGGGACGCGCTGCTGCAGGAGGTCGCGCAGCGGCTCCAGGGGTGCGTGTCGACCGGGGACCTCGTGGCCCGCATGGGCAGCGACGAGTTCACGATCGTCCTGAACGACGTGCGCAGCGCCCAGGACACCGACGTGGTGCTGCGCCGCATCGAGGACGCCCTGCGGCGGCCGTTCATGGTGGCCGGGCAGGAACTCTGGATGAACTGGAGTGCCGGTCTGAGCATCTACCCCGAGGACAGCCGCGACCCGGAACGCCTGCTGAGTCAGGCGGACGCCGCCATGAACCGCGCCAAGCAGGCCGGGTACAGTTACGCGTACTTCAACGTGGCGCACGACCGCCGCAACCCGCACGACATCGAGAAGACGGCGGCGCTGCACCACGCCATCGAACGAGGCGAGTTGCAGGTGTACTACCAGCCGGTCGTGACGGCCAGTGATCACCGCTTGATCGGGCACGAGGCGCTGGTCCGCTGGAACCGGCCCGGCGGGATGGTCAGCCCCGCCGAGTTCATTCCGCTGGCCGAGGCGACCGGGCAGATCCTGAACATCGGCGCGTTCGTGCTGCGGCAGGCGGCGCTGGACGCCCACACCCGCCGGATCGGGCGGGTCAGCGTGAACGTCAGTGCCCGCGAGTTCGAGCAGCCCGGCTACGCCGAGCAGGTGCGCGCCGTGCTGGAGGAAACCGGCGTGGACCCGGACCTGCTGGTCCTAGAGATCACCGAGAGTTCCCTGCTGAACGCCGAGCGGGCCGGAGCGGTCCTGAACGACCTGCGGAGCCTGGGCGTGCGGCTGGCGCTGGATGACTTCGGGACCGGGTACAGCAGCCTGGGGGCCATGTCGAGCCTGCCCGTGCAGATCCTGAAGATCGACCGTTCGTTCACGCGGGACCTGGGGCGTGAAGGGCCGGCCGGCACGCGCGCCCTGGAAGTCATCCGCGCGATCGTGACCCTGGCCGGGGCGATGGAGGTCCTGACCGTCGCCGAGGGGGTCGAGACGCCCCTGCAGGCGGCGCTGCTGCGCGAGGTGCGCTGCACGTTCCTGCAGGGATTCCTGTTCGGCCGTCCGGCCCCGCTGCCCGCGCTGGATTGATACGCACGCCGATGTAATGGTTTGCAGTGACCGTTCCAGCCGGGACCCTGCCAGCCGGGCAGGCACACGTGGCAGCAGCGCAGACTGCCGGACGTGGAATCGGCAACCCGGCGCCCTTCCGGGTGGAGGGCGAAACAGACGGCAGTCCGTATCAGCCGATGGGGGTGCTCAGCACGCCAATCCCCTGCACCTCGACCTCGACCACGTCACCCGGTTGCAGCGCCCCGACACCCTCGGGCGTGCCGGTCAGGACCACGTCGCCGGGTTCCAGGGTCACGAAGCGGGTCAGGTACACCAGGATATCCACGACCGGGAAGATCATCTGACTGGTGCGGCCGTCCTGGCGGGTCTCGCCGTTCACGCGGGTCTGCACGCGCAGGTCGCGCGGGTCGAGGTCCGTTTCCAGCCACGGTCCCAGCGGGCAGAAGCGGTCGGCGGCCTTCGCGCGGAACCATTGCAGGTCCGTCTTCTGCAGGTCGCGGGCGGTCAGGTCCAGCCCGCAGGTGTACCCGGCCACGTGCGACAGCGCATTCTCCGGGGTCAGGTGGCGGGCCTGCGTGCCGATCACCAGTGCCAGTTCGCCCTCGAAGTGAAAGTTCTGCGTCCAGTCGGGGCGCTGCACGGTCCCGCCGGGTTCCGCCAGGGCGTTCGGGCCTTTCAGGAAGATGCCGGGTTCACTGGGCAGGTCGCCGGTGTCGTTGCCCAGTTCGCGGATGTGATCCAGGTAGTTGCGGCCCACGCAGACGATCTTGCTGGGTTCCGCCGGGGCCAGCAGCGCCGCGCGGTCCAGCGGGACCTGCTCGCCCGTGCGGGGGCCGCCCATGCCGCCCGTCAGGTGCAGCGTGTCGCCGTCCAGTTCGCCCCAGCGGGCCTGATTGCCGTGCATCATGCGTGCCAGTTTCATGCGCGCAGCATAGTGCAGACCTCCATTGGGCAGACATCCATTGGGCAGACACACAGCGGGCAGACACCCGGCGGGCAACCCACCGGAGGGCAGCCCCCGGGTGGCCCGCCGGATGGCGCCTCAGTCGGGGCTGTCGCTGTCGTCCAGCGCGATGTTCTCCAGGCCGTCCGGGTCGATCAGGGTCACCTGCGCGCTGGTGTACGTCAGCAGGCCCGCCCCGTCGAGTTTGCGCATGACGCGCGACACGGTCTCGCGGCTGCTGGAGATGCGGGCCATGATGTCCTGCGTGGACAGCGGCAGCACCTGCGGGTCGGGTACGCCCGCCTGCACGCGCTGCCGGTACAGGCTGGTGAACACGTGACTGAGGGCGGATTCGGTGTTCAGGCCGAAGGCGATCAGTTCGTCGTTCAGGAACGTGACGCGCTGCACCAGCATGGCACTCAGGTTCCACAGGACCTGCGGGTGCCGTTTGAGAATCTGCTTGAAGTGCGAGCGGTACAGCATCAGGGTCGTGACGTCCGTCTGGGCGCGGACGGTGGCGCTGCGTTCACCGCCGCCCAGCACGGCCGTCTCGCCGATCACGCCCGGCGCGTACACGTCACCCATGACGCGCTCGCGGCTGCCCAGGCTGATGCGTGAGACGCGCACGACGCCGCTGGTGATCAGGTGCAGCGCCTCGCCCTCGGCGTCCTGTTCCAGGATGACCTGACCGGGGTAGTAGCGGCGTTCGGTGATGACCTGCATCGCCTCCTGGAGGGCCTCCAGGGGGACGTCATGAAAAAGCGGAGAGTGTCTGAGATCGTCCATCCGAGCCATAAGGCGCATCCTAGCTTGACAAACGACCGAAATACAGTCTGCGCCGCCCACCGCAGGCCGCGCCGCACACCCGTTCACCGGCGCGTGCTCTAGCATGCGCGCGTGACGACTCAGCCACCCGCAGACACCGCCCACACGCAGGGCGCCGCCCTGGAAGCCCGCGACCTGCGCCAGACGTACGGCACCCTGACGGCCCTGAGTGGCGTGTCGCTGCGGGTCATGCCGGGCGAGGTGGTCGCCGTGACCGGCCCATCCGGCAGCGGCAAGAGCACGCTGCTGCACCTGCTGGGCGGCCTGGATGTCCCGCAGAGCGGCGAGGTCTGGTGGGCCGGGGAGCGGGTCGACACGCTGGACACGCAGGTGCGCGCCACGCGCCGCGCCGGGCGGATCGGACTGGTCTTCCAGCATCACTACCTGCTGGAAGACCTGAACGTGCTGGACAACGTGCTGATCCCGTCCAGGCTGGCCGGGACGCGCGACGAGGCCCGCGCCCGCGACCTGCTGGCCCGCGTGGGTCTGGGTGGCCGCGAGGACAGCCTGCCCGGCGTCCTGAGCGGCGGGGAACGCCAGCGGGTGGCGGTGGCACGCGCCCTGGCCGCCCGGCCTGCCGTGGTCCTGGCGGACGAACCCACGGGCAGTCTCGACCGGAGCAACGCGCACGCCGTGGCCGAACTGCTCGTGGGTCTCGCGCGGCAGGAACGGGCGGGCGTGCTGCTCGTCACGCACGACGACCGCCTCGCCGCCTTCGCGGACCGCACGCTGCACCTGCTCGACGGGCAGTTCACGGATTCCGTTCCGGCGTTCCTGTAACGCAGGGCAGGACCGGAACGCCGGTCAGGTGGTGCGGGTGCCCCGGGCGTACTGCGGGATCAGGTCGCGTTCGGCGCCGAGGCGCTGGGCGGCCGCCTCGGCCCAGTGGGGGTCGCCCAGCAGTGGGCGGGCCAGGGCGATCAGGTCCGCGTCGCCGTTACGCAGGATTTCCTCGGCGCGTTCCGGGGTGTCGATCATGCCGACCGTGATGACCTTCAGGTGCGGCGCGGCGGCCCGGACCTGCGCGGCGAACGGCACCTGATAGGCGGGCTGCACGGTGATCTGCTGCGCGGTCGTCAGGCCGCCGCTGCTGATGTCCACGGCGTCCACACCCTCGTTGGCCAGCAGGCCGCACAGCACGGCCGTCTGACTTTCGTCCCAGCCGCCGTCGGCCCAGTCGGTGGCGCTCAGGCGGACCAGCAGGGGCTTGTGCATGGGCCACACGCGGCGCACGGCGCGCGTGACTTCCAGCAGCAGGCGGGTGCGGTTCTCGAAACTGCCGCCGTACCCGTCGGTGCGGGTGTTCGCCAGGGGCGACAGGAACTGGTGCAGCAGGTAGCCGTGCGCGGCGTGGATCTCGACCGTGTCGAATCCGGCGATCTCGGCGCGGCGCGCGGCCTGCGCGAAGGCGTCGGTGACGCGATGAATGTCGTCCTCGGTCATGGCGCGGGGCGTGGGGAAGGTGTCGCTGAACGGCTCGTCGGCCGGGCCGATGACCTGCCAGCCGCCGCGTTCCTCGGGCACCGCGCCCCGTCCGCGCCAGGGCGCGTAGGTGCTGGCCTTGCGTCCGGCGTGCGCCAGTTGAATGCCGATCTGCCCGCCGTGCTCGTGCACGAAGTCCGTGATGCGGCCCAGCGGCGTGATGTGCCGGTCCTCCCACAGGCCCAGGTCCTCGGGGCTGATGCGGCCCTCGGGACTCACGGCGGCCGCCTCGGTGATGATCAGGCCCGCGCCGCCCAGCGCGTACTGCCCCAGGTGCACCAGGTGAAAGTCGTTGGCGAGGCCGCCGTCGGCGGAGTACATGCACATGGGAGACACGACCACGCGGTTACGCAGCTTCATGTCACGCAGGGTCAGGGGTTGCAGCAGGATGGGGGTCTGATCGGTAGCGCCGGGAGTCATATGCGGAGAATGTAATGCGGCGGCGGGGGGCACAGTCGGCCGCAACCGACAATCCGGCAGGGACGTGAACGCACGCTTAAAGTCCCCGGCGAGGATGCCCACCCCCGACCGGAGCACCCCAGACCGGGGCACCCTAGCGGCGGGCGACCCAGGCGGCGCGGCGGTCCTGGGCGTGCGCGGCCACCAGCGTCCAGAAGGCGCGTTCCAGTTCGACCAGCGTGGCGGCGTCGGCGGGAGGTTGCCTTCCGGGTCGCCCCCACGACCACCAGCGCGCGGGCCACCACCGCGCGGGACGTTCGGGGCGGCGGTACGGCGTGGCTTCCAGCCGGATCAGCAGCGTGTGGTGTGGCGCGTCGGCCAGCGAGCGCGCGGCGGCGTGCAGCGCCACGTCCTCGGGGGCAGTCTGCGCGGCCTGCACCAGCGCGGCGTACGCACCCGAGAGTTCCTGCAAGGCCCGCACGTCGGCGGCGTACACCCAGGGGCCGTACTCTCCCAGCAGCGCCAGAAAGCCGGTCCACTCGCCGTTCAGGACGGCGCCCGGCACCTCGCGGCGCGGCGTGCCCGGCGGCAGCCAGGGGCGCACGCCCAGCAGGTCCGGCGCCAGCCAGCGTTCCCCGGCGTACTCGGCCCCGGCGCGGTCGGCTGCGGCGGGCGAGTCGATGTCGCGCAGTTCGGTCAGGTGCGCCAGCCGCTCGCGGGCCGCGCCGGTCAGGGGCAGGGCGCGCGGGCGGCTCAGGCCCAGTGTCTGCCAGGTGGGGGCCTCCCAGCCTGGGGCCTCTCCGGCGCCCGGACCTGTGGGCATCAGCTGCTCGCGCTGGTGTAACTGCCGACCGCGCGCAGCCAGAACAGGCGGGTCACCACGAACAGCGCGGCCGCCACGACCGGCGACGCCAGCGCCACGCTCCAGGCCAGTTCGCCGGTCATGGCCTGCGCGGGCACGGTCGTGATGAACGCCACCGGCACCACGAACGTCAGGAACGCCCGCACGGGCAGCGGGAAGGCCGACACCGGGAAGCGGGCCGCGCCGAACACGCCGTTGAACAGTTCCGCGACGTTCTGCGTCTTCACGAACCAGAACGCCGTGGTGCTCAGCGCCAACCAGATGCAGTACACGATCACGACCGCCGAGGCGTACAGCAGCGCCGCGCCCAGCACCCCGCCCGCCGTGACGCTCAGGCCCGACGCGGCGTAGGCGATCAGGCCCAGCCCGATCAGCAGGTCGGGCGCGCGCAGCACGTTCAGGTGCCGGGTACTCACCCCGAACTGCGCGTCGATGGGTTTGAGCAGCGTGAAGTCCATGCTGCCGGTGCGGATGGCGTCCGCGATCTTGCTCATGTTCGGCTGGATGAACACGCTGATCACGCCCTCGGTCAGCATGAAGAACCCCGTGACCAGCAGCGCCTCCCGGAACGACCAGCCTCCCACGCTGGTAATGCCGGGCTGCCCGAACACGATCCCCAGGCCCAGCAGCGCCACGCCCACCTCGCCCAGACTGGCCAGCAGCGCCCCCACGAAGTTCGCGCGGTACTCCAGCTGCGCCGACAGGGTCGCGCCCGTGAAGATCCGCAGCAGCCGCAGGTAGCGCGTCACGCGGCACACCTGGGCGTGATGCGGGTTGAATGTTGATGGTCGATGGTTGATGGAAGAGCGCACCAGCCTCTGTCAACCATCAACCGTTCACCATCGACCCTCATGCTCCCACCGCGCCGTACTTTTTGAGGCCAGCTCGCCAGACGGCCAGTCGCAGGAACCAGAACACGACCAGCCAGCCCAGCATGACGAGCGCGCCGCGCAGGGCGTCGTCGGGTCCGGCCTTGCCCGCCAGGAGTTGCGCGGGGAGGCCCAGCATGTACGGGAACGGCGTCCAGACGGCCACGTTCTGCACCCAGGCGGGGTAGAAGTCCAGCGGGGCGAACATGCCGCCCAGCGCGGCGTACACCAGCCACGCGAGTTCCTGGAAGCTGGTGCTGCTCTCGGTCCAGAAGGCCAGCAGGCCGATGGCGTACTCGTACAGGAAGCGCGCCGTGAAGCCCAGTGCCGCGAGGCCCAGCGCGGCCGGGTACGCCCACCACTCGGTCGTGAAACGCGCGCCGGACAGCAGCGCGAACGCCGTGACGAGCACCAGCATGGGCACGATCCTGACCAGCCGCTCGGCGACGTGCGACGCGTAATGCGTCCACATCGGGTCCAGCGGGCGCAGCAGTTTCGGGGACAGGGTGCCCTGCCGGATCTCGAAATCCAGTTCCCACGCGACCCACACGACCAGCAGTTGCGACACCAGCCAGGTGCTCAGGAAGTACGTGGCGAACCCGGCGGCGTCGTAGCCGCGAATCTGCCCGCCGGGCGCGGCCTGCGCCTGCGCCATCCAGACCAGCATCATGACCAGCGACAGCGTGCCGGACAGCATCCAGATGACGACCTCGGCGCGGTACTCGGCCATCTCCGCGAAATGCGTGGCGAACAGCACCCGCGCGGTGTTCAGGGGGCCGGGGCGGCTCACACGGTCTCCAGTGCGGGCGCGGGGGGCGTGCGGTGCCCGAACAGGTCAGCCATGATCGCCTCGATACTGGGGTCCTCGACGGTCAGGTCGGCCACGTCCAGGTCGGCCAGCAGCCGCGCGGCGCGTTCGCTGACCTCGGCGCGCGGCACGCTCAGCTGGGCGCTCAGGCCGTCCACACTCACGTCCTGCCCGTACCCGGCGAGCACCTGAGCGGTCACGGGGGACCGCAGTTGCAACCGGATGGTCTTCCCCGCCCCGGCCTGCCCGGCGAGGCTGCCCAGGTCGCCGTCGAACACCAGTGCGCCCTGGTCGATCACCAGGATGCGGCGGGCCAGGGCGGTCACGTCCGCCATGTAGTGACTCGTGAGGATCACGGTCGCGTCGTACCGCTCGTTGTAGTCGCGCACGAACGCCCGCACGCTTTCCTGCATGTTCACGTCCAGTCCGATGGTCGGTTCGTCCAGGAACAGCACCCTGGGTCGGTGCAGCAGCGCGGCGGCCAGTTCGCACTTCATGCGTTCGCCCAGCGACAGCTTGCGCACCTGCTTCTTCAGGATGCCGTCCAGGCCCAGCACATCCGTGAATTCACGCATGGTCGCGCGGTACTGGTCGTCCGGGATCTCGTAGATCGCCTGATTGACCAGAAAGGAATCCAGCGCCGGGAGGTCCCAGATCAGCTGCTGCTTCTGCCCCATGACCAGCGTGATCTGCCGCAGGAACGCCGCCTCGCGCCGCCGGGGCTCGAAGCCCGCCACGCGCGCCTCGCCGCCCGACGGGTGCAGCAGGCCCGAGAGCATCTTGAGTGTGGTGGTCTTCCCCGCCCCGTTCGGCCCGAGGAACCCCACGACCTCGCCGGGGTGCAGGTCGAAACTCACGCCGCGCACCGCCTCGACCTGCCGGGTCTTGCGGCTCACGAACGAGCGCAGGCTGCCCATGAAGCCGGGTTCCTTCTCGTGGACGGCGTAGGCCTTGCGCAGGTCGCGAACGTGCACGGCGGCGTCCGGGGGTGAGGTGGTCATCGTGCCTCGCAGGATACGCCACGGGCGAATTCATACGGACGGAATCAGCCAGTTGGCGTAGTGCTGGGCCGGGCCGCGCGGGTGGGTGGGATTGCGTGCGTTGCGTGCACGGGTGTTCCCCCGACAGTCACGCCCGAGCGGCGGGGCCGGGAGTAGCCTCGGGCCATGGAACGGATTCCGTCTGTTGCGTTCACACCCCGGCACGGCACCGGGGTGCCAACTCCGCGCCCGGAATCCGCTTCTCTCCTGCTCGCTCTGCCCGGGTTGGATGCTGTTCAACCGGAGTTCAGATGAGTGCTCCCACCGCCCCGCCGCCCGCCCCGCCGGAGGACGCACCCCACCACCCACCGGCGCCGGTTCCGGTCACGCCCACGCACGCGGACCTGCTGCGGGTGTTCGCGGGCGTGGCGATGGTGGGCATCGGCGGGGGCCTGCCCGCCCACATGCGCCGCGCCGTGCTGGGCCGCGCCTGGATGACCGAACTGGACTTCGCGGAATCGTACACGCTGGCGCAACTGACGCCCGGCCCGAACGCCGTGAATCTGGCCGCCATGATCGGCGCGCGCCTGCGCGGCTGGCCCGGCGCGCTCTGGGCGGTCGTGGGTGTCCTGACGCCCGGACTGATCGCCATGCTGGCCGTCACGGTCGTCACGCTGGGCCTGCCCGGCGGGCTGCCCGCACCGCTTCAGAGTGCGCTGCGCGGCGCGGCGTGTGCGGCCCTGGCGGTCATGCTCACGGCGGCCCTGCCGGTCCTGCGGGTCGTGGGTGGCCTGCGCGGCGGGTGGCCACTGGCGCTGGCGACCTTCGCCGGGATCGGCCTGCTGCGCCTGGACCTGCTGCCGGTGCTGGGGGTCGTGGTGGGCGCGGGCCTGATCCTGCACCGCCCCCGCCCGCAGGAGCAGCCGTGACGGACGCCGGGGCGAACTGGCTGGATATCCTGCTGACCTTCACGAGGCTGGGGCTGATCAGTTTCGGCGGGGCGAACCTGGCCGAGATCGAACGGGTGCTGGTCGGGCAGCGGCAGTGGATCACGCCAGGGACGCTCGCCAGCGGGTTCGCGCTGGGGCAGGTCATGCCCGGACCGAACATGCTCGCCATGACCCACTACGGCTTCGCGGCGGGCGGGTGGGCCGGAGCGGCCGCCGCCACGCTGGGCTTCTACGGCCCCACCGCGCTGCTGAGCGCCGCCGCCGCCCTCGCCTGGAGGCGCCTGCTGGGCTGGAAGTGGCTGCCCACCATCCGCAGCGCCCTGCTGCCGTTCGGGGGGGGCGTGCTGCTGGCCGGGGTGCTGGTCCTGGCGCGCGGCAGCGTGCAGAACGTGGCGGGCGCCGTCATCGCTGCCGCCGCGTTCGCGCTGCTGACCCGCACGCGCGTGAACCCGGCGCTGGTCGTGATCGGCGCGGCCGCGCTGGGCGCCCTGATCGGGCTGTAGGCGGGGCAGGCAGGTACACTGGCCGGATGCCGCACGCCCACCTTCCCTCCTGCCCAGCCTCCCCCCGCCCGGTGCGCGCTTGAAAGCCTGGGTGCCGCTGGGCGCCGCGCCCATTCCCGGCAGTTCCGATCAGCTGGAACTGTGGCAGCGGGAGAACGAGTTCAGCATCCGCATCAGCGGGTATGTGAGCGAACTCATGAACAGCCGCCAGCACGCCAGCGAGGAGGCGCTGGCCGAGTACGCCGTGCCGCAGGTGGCGGGCCGCGCCGCCGCGCACGTCCTGGTGGGAGGGCTGGGCATGGGCTTCACGCTCGCCGCCGCGCTGCGCAGCGCCGGGCCGGACGCGACCGTCACCGTCGCGGAACTCGTGGGCGCCGTCGTGGACTGGAACCGGGGCCCGCTCGGGCAGGCCGCCGGGTACCCGCTGACCGACCCGCGCACCCGCGTGCACGTGGGCGACGTGGCCGACCTGATCCGCGCCTCGCGGCGGACCTTCGACGCGATCCTGCTGGACGTGGACAACGGCCCGGAAGGCATGACCCAGCATGGCAACGACTGGCTGTACTCGCCGCGCGGTCTGGCCGCCATCCGCGCCGCCCTGACGCCCGGCGGGCTGCTGGCCGTCTGGAGCGTGGAGGCCGTGCCGCGCTTCACGGCCGCGCTGGAAAGGGCCGGGTATCACACCGAGGTGCGCCGCGCCCGCGCCCGCGAGGGCCGGGGCGCGTGGCACACCATCTGGGTCGCCCGCTCGGACGGGTAACTGGGGAGTGGGATGTGGGCGGGAACAGCCCCGACTTCCCGCGCACCGCTCCCCACTTCCCCTTCACCCCCCGGTGAGGAAGCGCGCCGTCTCGCGGTACAGCAGGTCCACCTGTTCGAGCGAGTCGAAGGTGTGGCCCGCGCCGGGAATGGCGACGGCCTCGCAGCGCAGCGCCTGGGCGTAGCGCACGCCGAATTCGGGGGGGCAGGTCTGGTCGGCGTCGCCGTGGAAGACGCGGGCCTCGCCCTGCCACGCGGCGGCCGCCTCCAGGGGGCGCAGGCGGGTCATTTCCTGAAGGAACTCGCGGCCCAGCGGCCAGCCGTTGTAATCGGTGACGGTGGCGGGCAGGAACCCGCCCCGCAGGAACGGCAGCCACAGTTCCGGCAGGGCAGGTGCCCACAGGGCGAGGCGGTGCGGGCGGACCAGGGGCGCGCTGAGTGCAGCGACCAGCCCGCCCATGCTGAAGCCCAGCAGCATGGTGCGTTCCGGGTCGATGCCGCTCTGACGGCGCAGGTACTCGAAGGCGGCCTGGGTGTCCTGCACCTCGCGGGTGACGGTCATCTCGCTGAAATCGCCGTGGCTCTCGCCGCTGCCCCGGAAGTCGAAGCGCAGGCTGGCCACGCCGCGCGCCGCAAGGAAACGGGACAGCAGCGGCAGCAGGCGGTGGTCGCCGCCACGGTTGCCGGTGAAGCCGTGCAGGATGACCACGCTGGGCCAGCCCTGCGCGGGCGCGTCTCCGGTGGGGCGGTGCAGCAGGCCGTACAGTCGCTGCCCGTCCACGCTGAACTGCGCGAATTCCTCGTTCAGGGCCTGTTCGTTGCTGCCTCGGGTGGGGTCGGTCATGCCGGGAATGGTAGCCCAGTCGCGGCGGGGCCGGCCAGGGTCAGCGGGTGTACTTCGTCAGGACCATGCTGAACTGCGCGGACGGAATGGTCTGCTTGACCAGACCGACGCCACGCACGTACCACGCGGTGCTGCGGGTGTCGCCACCCATCAGTTTGTTCAGGTCCATGCCGGGCGGCAGGTCAGCCCCGGCGGGCGGGGTCATGGTGGTGGTGGTCGTCGTCTCGACGCGCAGCGCAGTGAACGTCCCGGCGGGCGTGGTGACCTTCTCCTGCGCGGCAATGCGGCTGCGGGTGCGGCTCTGCATGTTCATGCCGCCGCTGGCCTGCACCTTCCCGTCGCTGGTCCAGGCGTACCCGACCTTCCAGGCAGAGGTGGGCGGGTAGAATCCGGCCTCCAGCCGCAGGTCGCCCTTACCGGCGCCGATGGTGGCGGTCATGCCCCTGCCCGTGCAGGTCCAGGTGCTGCTGGTCGTCTGGCCGCCCGTGGTGGTCTGGACGGTCACGGTGTTGCCCTTCACCTGGGCGCGGGACGTGAAGGTGCTGCTCTGGCCCTGCGTGGTCAGGCGGTACGTGCGGGTGCCGGGCGGCATGAACCCGGCGGGGTCGCAGGCGGCCAGGGCGTGCGTGCCGGCGCAGCCCAGCAGCGCGGCGCTCAGGATCAGGGCGGGTCGGACGGCAGGTGCGCGCATGGTGGTTCCTCCGGGGCCGGGGGGGCTGGATGGGGACGGTTCCAGCGTACACCCGCCCGCAACCGAAAACAGGCCCACCCGTCACGGGGCGAGCCTGCCTATCAGCCATCGACCATCAGCTATCGGCCGTCGACCATCGGCCATCACCCACGCCCCTCAGGGCGTCAGCCGGTGGCGGTCGCGGGGGAAGGCGCGGGCGTAGCGGACGTTGCTGATGCCCAGCAGTTTGGCGGTGAGGCGTTCGGCGCCGATGGCGAAGCCGCCGTGGGGGGGCATGCCGTACTTGAAGACCTCGGTGTAGCCCGAAAGCGACTCGGGGTTGAGTTTGTACGCGGCGATGGAGTCCATCAGCATGGCGTGGTCGTGGATGCGCTGGCCGCCCGAGGTGATCTCGATGCCGCGGAACAGCAGGTCGAAGCCGCGCGTGATCTCGCTGCTGAGGCTGCCGTCGGCGTTGCTGTCCGGGTGCGCGTAGAACGGTCGGGCGGCGCGGGGGTACTTGGTGACGAACACGAAGTCGCTGCCCTCCGTTTCCGCGTAGTGCTGGCACAGCAGACGCTCGGCTTCCGGGTCGAGGTCCTTGCCGCCCACCTGATGCCCGTACTTCTCGGTGACGAGGGCGCGGGCATCGAACAGGCTGATACGCGGAATGTGCGCGGGCACGTCGGGAATGGTGGCGCCCAGCAGGTCGAACTCGGCCTGCGAGGTGGCTTTCAGGCGGGTCATGATGCTCGCCAGCAGGCGGTTCTCCAGGCTCATGACGTCTTCCTCGTCCTCGATGAAGCCCATCTCGACGTCCAGGCTCAGGTACTCGTTCAGGTGACGGCTGGTGGCGTGCTCCTCGGCGCGGTACACGGGCGCGACCTCGAACACGCGCTCGAACACGCCGACCATGATCTGCTTGTACAGCTGCGGGCTCTGCGCGAGGTACGCGCCTTGTCCGAAGTAGTCGATAGGGAACAGGTTCGCGCCGCCCTCCGCGCCGGCCGAGACGATCTTGGGCGTGCTGATCTCGGTGAAGCCCTCGGTCATCAGGTGATCCCGGAACGCGGCGACCAGTTCGGCCTGCACCTTCAGCGCGGCGCGTTCCTTCAGGCCGCGCACGGTCACCACGCGGTAGTCGAGCATGGTTTCCGGGTTGACGTTCCATTCCATCTTGGGAATCTCGACCGGGCTGGCCTCCACGGCGGCGCTGATCACGCGGAACTCACTGATCTGCACCTCGAACCCGCCGGGCGCCTTGGGGTGCGCCTTGACGGTGCCCGTGACCTCCACGCTGCTCTCCGCGAGCGGCAGGTTCAGGCCCTTGCCGACGCACTGCGTGACGCCGCTCACGTCGCGCAGCACCACGAACTGCACGCCGCCCAGGTCGCGGCGGGCATGCACGAAGCCCTGCAGGCGCACGGTCTGGCCGTCGTGGTGGTTCAGGTCGCGGGTGAGGGTGCGGGGCAGGCGTTGCTGGGCGGGCTGTTCGGGGGTGGCTTCGGTGGTCATGCGGTGCGTCTCCTTGTTCATGAAGAAGCCCCCGACTCCGTGGTGGGGTCGGGGGCGCGGTATGCGGCGTGACGTCCCCTAGCAGGGATCATCATTCACGTTGTTGTTCGCCGCGTTCATGCCGGGAAGTGTACGCGCCGCGCCCGCGCCGGGTCAATGCCGGAAACTAGGCAGGCGGGGGCGGGCCACCCGCAGCCGGTCGGAGTCCGGGTCATACGGACTGCCGTTTGTTTCGTGAACAGATCGGAACACCACCGATCTGTTCACTCCACGTCCGGCAGCCCGCTTTCTCTCCTACTCGCATCCGCTCGGATTGAATGATCTTTGCAGCCCATTCAATCGGAGTCCGGATCAGGTGGCGCGGCGTCCGGTCGGCACGAACGTGAGCAGCATCAGCAGGCTCAGGAGGGTCAGGGCGACGGTCACGAGGATCGGGACCCACAGTGCGGCCGGGCGGTCTCCTTCCGTGATGTACAGCACGTCGTCACTGACCCTGTACTCGCCGCCCTCGTTGAACAGGTCGCGTGTCTCGCTGGTCATGGCTTCCGGGCCGGTGCGGACGATGCCCTCGATGGTGCGTTCGCCCAGGGTGAGGCAGCCGTCACCGCCTTCTTTCTCCTCGGCCTGGCAGCCGGAGCTGACGCGGCTGTCGCTGGCCATGATGTGAATGGGCGTGACGTGCGGCTCGCCGCTCATGACGGCTTTCACGCTGGCGCTGAATTCCTGTTCCGGCAGCAGGGCGTACTCGATGCGGTTGACGGTGCGGGTCTTGTCGTCGCTGTCCTTGTCCGGGGTCTGGTAGACGTAGGTGCCGTCCGTGAATCCCGTGATGCGGACGTACCGGGCGCCGCCGACGCCGCTGTCGATGACCTGCTGCGCGGTGTACGTGCGTGGCGTCTGGCCCTGGAGGCTGATGCGGATACCGTCGATTCCGTAGGTCCACAGACCGTACAGAGCTGCCAGCAGGATGATCACTCTGGTTATCATGGTGTTAAATTTCCTGCATTCCGCAGGGCCGTTCAAGCAGATGTGACGCACCGCATCCCGGGGCACAGACCCCGCAAGGCACCGGAGCCGCTATCCTCGGGGCATGTCAACGAACGTTCGTTTGTTCTCCTGCAAGCGGCCCAGCGCCGGGTGGCCCGCGTGAGTGGCGCCCGACTGGCCCGCCCGCGCAGCCTGCTGTTCGCGCCGGGCAACCGCGCCGACCTGATCGCCAAGCTGCCGCGCACGCAGCCGGACGCCGTGGTGATCGACCTGGAAGACGCCGTGCCCGGCACCCCGGAAGCGAAGGCCGCCGCCCGTCCGGTCGCGCGGGACGCCGCGCGGGACCTGATGACGGCCGCGCCGCACCTGCCGGTGTTCCTGCGCGTGAACGCCCCGCACTCGCCGTACTTCGCGGATGACCTGAACGTGCTGACCCCGGAACTGGCCGGGGTGGTCATCCCGAAACTGGAGAGTGCCGCCGACGTGCGCCTGGTGGTGAACGCGCTGGCCACGCACGGCCTGAACCTGCCGATCCTGGCGGGCCTGGAAACGGGGGCCGGCGTGTGGAATGCCCACGAGATCCTGCGTGAGGACGCCGTGCGCTGGGCGTACTTTGGCGCGGAGGATTACACGACCGACCTGGGTGGGCGGCGCACGCCCGGCGGCCTGGAGGTGCTGTACGCCCGCTCGCAGGTGGCGCTGGCCGCCCGCCTGACCGGCGTGCCCGCGCTGGACATCGTCGTGACTGCCCTGAACGACCCGGACCGCTTCCGCGAGGACGGGGCGCTGGGCCGCGCCCTCGGGTACGCCGGGAAGCTCTGCATTCACCCGGCGCAGGTCGCACTGGCCCACGACCTGTTCGGTGCGACCGACGCCGAGAAGACCCGCGCCCACGCCCTCCTGAACGCCGCGCAAGAGGCCGCGCAGCAGGGCCACGGCGCGTTCAGCTTCGAGGGCCAGATGGTGGATGAACCCATGCTGGCCGCCGCGCGCGCCATCCTCGCGCAGGAGGTCGGCTGATGATCAGGCAGCGCAAACACCACGACCCACTCACCGCCGGAGGCACCCCATGAACGAAGACCTGAACCGCCCGCAGGGGCGTTACCTGGAGGAACTGACGCCCGGCACCCTCATCCGGCACCGCGTGACACGCACCGTGACGGAGGCCGACAACGTGTTCTTCACGACCATGACCATGAACCCGCAGCCGCTGCACCTGGATCACGAGCACGCCGCCGGAACCGAGTTCGGGCGGCCACTCGTGAACAGCCTGCTCACCCTGAGTCTGCTGGTGGGCCTCAGCGTGCACGAGCTGACGCTGGGCACGCTGGTGGCGAACCTGGGCCTGACGGACGTGACGTTCCCGAAACCCGTGTTCCACGGCGACACCATCCACGCCGAATCCGAGGTGCTGGAGGTCCGTGAGAGCCGCAGCCGCCCGGACGCGGGCATCGTGACCGTGGAGCACCGCGCGATCAACCAGCGGGGCGAGATCGTGGCGAGGTGCAAACGCACGGCGCTGATGCAGCGGCGGCCCGCCGGGACGGGGTAATCAGCCGTTCCAGCCGCGCCAGTGCTGCACGGCGCCCATGATGGTGCCGCCCGGCAACTGGTGAACGGGAGCGCCGGTCGCGCCGGGACTGGTGTTGAAATCCACGGCCCAGCGCACGCCGCCGCTCGTGACGAAATCGATGGCGAACAGCGGCCCGAGCAGTGCGTCGTGCGACTGCCCGTAGGGGCCGGTGGCGGGGCGGGGCGTGGTGTCGCTCCAGCGGGCGTCCGTCACGGCTACGTTGCTGCGCCAGTCGCGACTGAGAAGCCGCAGGTGCAGGACGTGATCCCCAGCCACGAGGTCACGGTCGGATACGCCCGTCACGCCGGTGGGTGCGTCGGGCAGCGGGTCCGGAGGCAGGTAGCGGGTGCAGAGGCGGCCGGGGTGCTCCGCGCGGGCCTGCGCGGCCGGAAGGCGAACCTTGTCCTGCCCGACGTGCCCGCCGAACTCGCTGAGGTACACGACGACCTCCCACCAGTCGGGAGGAATGTCGTCCGTGAGGGCGTATGGCGCAACGCACAGGCCCATGAGTTCCATCAGGTGAAGGGCCTGTAGGCGCGTGGGCGCGACCGTGAAGCGCAGGTCCACGCGCGTGAGGTGCTGCGCGCACAGCGTCTCCCCCAGCACCCCGGCCCACTCTGCCGCCAGGACGGACCAGTCGAGGCCCAGGTCCCAGGGGAGCAGGTCGGGGCGGGAGGCGCGGCTATGCGCCTGCCACAGGGCGCGCCGGGTGTCCCGTTCGGGCGCGAACCGGGAGGTGGCGTCCCGCTGCGTCAGGTCGGGCTGCTGGGGCGCGGTGACCAGCCGGGCCGCTTGCGTCACGCTCATCCCGGTCATGTCAGGCTGGCGGCCAGGGCGCGCAGTTGCCCTCCGGCGTCGTCGCTGACCACGCCGCCGTGGTACGTGACGATGGTCTGCACGTCTTCCTGCGCGAGTCGGCGGACGGAGTCGTGCGCGCCGGGCAGGTCGGGCGTGGCGCGGGAGAGGGGGCCGTGCAGCGCGCCGTCCTGTGAGGTCAGTGCGTCGCCGCTGATCAGGATGTTCCCGCCGGGAACGAGCAGGCTCAGGTGGCCGGGGGTGTGGCCGGGCGTGGCGATCACGCGCACGTGGCCGGGCAGCAGGTCGCCGTCCCGCAGGGCGCGGCTGACGGGTACGCGGGTGGGTTCGCGGGTCAGCATGGCGCGCATGGTGGGGTTCAGGTCCGGGTCGGCCAGCATCGCCTGCGCCTGTTCGGGGCTGGGGAGTTTCTGGGCGCGGCGTTCGCCCGTGACGTACGGCACCTCGGGTTCCAGTGCCCAGACTTCCGCGCCGGTGGCGTGCACGACGGCTTCCAGGCTGCCGATGTGGTCGAGGTCGTGGTGCGTGACGATCACGCGCCGCACCTGCCCGAGCGTGAAGTCGGCGGCGCGCAGTTCGCCGATGATGGCGTCCAGCATGCCGGGCAGCCCGGTGTCCACCAGGGTCAGGATGTGGTCCGGGCCGACCAGCGCGACCGGGTGGATGACGCTGGGCGTGCCCATCAGGGTGGCGGGGAGTTCCAGGACGATCACGTCACCGAGTCGTTTCATGCGCGCAGCGTACCGCGCGTGCGAGTTTATCCCGCTCAGGGTTTCTGAAGCTGGGCGTTACTCGGCGGGTCGGTACCAGTTGCGGTCCCAGCGGTGCGCGTGAAGTTTGCGTACCTGTTCGGCCGGGAGGCCCTGACCATCCGCGAGGGCGGCGTTGCGTTCCACGTTGCGCACCGAGCGCATCCCGACGATCACGGTAGAGACGGCGGGGTGGCTCAGGACGAAGCGCAGGCTGGTCTCGGCCAGCCCGTCGGTGCGGATGCCGAGGTCCTGTTCGATGGCGCGCAGGCGGGGTTGCAGTTCGGTCAGGCGGTTCCCGCCGAAGTACCCGTTGCGCCAGTCGCCTTCGGGGAAGGTGGTGTCTGCGGTGAGGGTGCCTGTCAGGCTGCCCTCGTCGAGTGCGACGCGGACGATCACGCCGACGCCGTGGGCGTGGCAGGCGTCGAGCAGGCGGTCCTGGGGGGACTGGTCGAACACGTTGTAGATGACCTGCACGCTGTCCACCGCTCCGGCCTCGACGGCGGCCACGGCGTTGTGCGGCTGGTGGTCGTTGACGCTGATGCCGAAGGCGCGGACCTTCCCGTCACGTTTCAGTTGCGCCACGGCGTCCTGCCAGTCGCCCTGGCCCAGCCAGGAGTCGTTCCAGACGTGGAGTTGCTGCACGTCGATGGTGTCCAGGCCCAGGCGGGCGAGGCTGTCCTCGGTCATGCGGATCACGTACTCGCCGGGGTAGGCCTGGTCGGCGGTGGTGGCGGGCGCGGCGGGCCACTGGCCGTTCAGGGGGCTGATCTTGGTGGCGACGAGGGTGCCCGGGTGTTCGCGGGCGACCTGTCCGACGAGGCGTTCGCTGTGGCCGTCACCGTAACCCATGGCCGTATCTATGAAGTTGCCGCCAAGGGCGACGTAGCGGCGCAGGGCGGTGAGGCTCTCGTCGTCCTGCGCGCCCTTCCACATGTCGGCGCCGATGCCCCAGGCGCCGTAGCCGATCTCGCTGACGCTCAGGTCGCTGCGGCCCAGGGGACGCTGGTGCAGTCCGGTTGAATGGGTGGTCATGCGCCGACTGTAACGATTCAGAGTCCATGAATCCAGTCGCGCAATCTTCATGACCGCGCCGGGAGTACCCTGCGCGGGTGAACGCCGCCCCGACCCAGTCTTCATCCCAGCCTCCGGCCCCCGCCATCTCCCCGCAGGTCCGGCAGCTCGCCACGGTGGGACTGGTGGTGGGCGTATTCCTGGCGGCGCTGGAGGCCAGCGTGGTCGCCACCGCCATGCCCAGCGTCATCGCGGACCTGGGCGGCGAGAGCCTGTACGCCCTGCCGTTCGCGGTGTACCTGCTGACCAGCACGGTCTCCAGCCCGCTGTGGGGCCGCGCGAGCGACATCGTGGGGCGGCGCCGCCTGTACCTGTGGGGCGTGGTGATCTTCCTGACCGGGTCGGCACTGTGCGGCCTGAGTCATTCCATGACCGCCCTGATCCTGGCGCGGGCCGTGCAGGGCCTCGGGGCGGGCGCGCTGCTGCCGCTCACGCTGACCATGATCGGCGAACTGTACACCCTGGCCGAACGGACGCGGGTGCAGTCGTTCATCTCGGGCGTGTGGGGCATCTCGGGGCTGCTGGGGCCGCTGCTGGGCGGCTGGCTGACCGAGAGCCTGTCATGGCGCTGGACCTTCTACGCCAGCCTGCCGTTCGGGGTGGCGGCCCTGCTGCTGGCCCTGCGCTTCCTGCCGGAAACGGGGCGCCCCCGGCCCGCGCGGCTCGACTGGCCCGGCGCGCTGCTGTTCACGGCCGGGAGTGGCCTGCTGGTCTGGGGCCTGGAGCAGCGGCAGTGGCTCATGGTGGCCGCCGGACTGATGATCCTGCTGGCCGCCGTGCTGGTCGAGCGGCGCCACCCGGACCCGCTGCTGCCCATGCGCGCCCTGCGCGAGCGGCTGCCGCGCGTGGCGTTCGCCGGGAACCTGCTGGGCGGCGCGGCGTACTTCGGCGTGATCGCGTACCTGCCGCTGTACGCGCAGGGCGTCAGCGGGGGCGGCGCGACCTCCGCCGGGGCGATCCTGACCCCCATGCTGGTCGGCTGGACCCTGACCGCCATCCTGACCGCCAGACTCGTCAGGACCGTCCCGCTGGCCCGCATCGCGCAGGCCGGATTCGCCGTGCTGGTCGTCATGTTCGCCGCGCTGACCTTCGCCGTGCACGCGCCGCTGTGGGTCACGAGCGTCCTGGGGTTCGCGGTCGGCACCGGCATGGGGTTCGCCATGCTCAGCCTGCTGCTCGCCGCGCAGGAAAGCAGCGCCCGCGAGGACCTGGGCGCCGTCACCAGCGGCGTCCTGTTCGCCCGGCAGATGGGCGGCGCGCTCGGCGTGGCCCTGATGGCCCTGCTGATCGGGTCCGGCGCCATCGAGAGCGGCGGGTTCCAGCTGGCCGAGGGACTGCGCCGCGCGTACATCCTGGCCCTGGGACTGGTCACCGTGGCGTTCACGCTGAGCCTGCTGCTGCGCGCCGCGCCGACCAGCCGCCCGGACCGGCCCGCGTCCCTGGAATAACGCCCCCCTCACGGACAGTGCCGCGCGCCCTCTGCTAGCCTGTGCGGGCATGGCGACTGTGGCGGAACTGCGGGAGAAATTGCGGCGGCCCCTGAGCGCCGAACTGGCCGGCGGTTGCCAGAACCGCGTGGTGGCGGGCGGCGTGGAGCGGCTGCTGGCCTCGCCGCTGGGAAACCCCTTCCCGAAGGTGCGCGAGGCGCTGCGCGGGTACGCGGAACTGGACGGCCCGGAGCGTGAGGCGGCCCTGCGTGGGGCGCTGGCGCTGCTGGCCGACCCGGACGCCCCGAAAACCGCCCCGAAACGCGCCGCGACCCGCACGGCCCCCCCGACCGCCGCGCCCGGCGAGCGCCTCCCGCTGGACGCCGAGATCGCCCGGCTGGACACCGGCCCCGGCGGGGCGCGCAAACTGCAATCCCTGGGCCTGCACACCGTCCGGGACGTGCTGCACGCCTACCCGCACCGCCACGAGGACCGCCGCGCCCTGCCGGACCTGTCCGAGGTCGAGGACGGGCAGAAGGTCACGGTGGAGGGCCGCGTGGTCGCCAGGTCGCGCCGCAGCCCGAAGCCCGGCATGCAGATTCTGGACGTGACGCTGGAAACCCCGTCGGGCGGGCGGGTGAAGGCCACGTGGTTCAACCAGCCGTGGGTGGAAAAGCAGCTGCGTGAGGGCGCGCGGCTGGTCCTGACGGGCCGCGTGAAACGCTTCGGGCGCAGCGTGCAACTGGGTGTCGAGCACCTGGAAACAGTGGACGGCGCGCAGGACAGCCTCAGTACCGGGCGGATCGTGGGCGTGTACGACAGCAAGGACGGCGTCTCGCAGGAATTCCTGCGCCGCGCCGCGCACCGCGCATTGCTGGCCGCGCCGCTGGACGATTACCTGCCCGCCCACTGGCGGCAGAAGTACGCCCTGACCGACCTGGGTGACGCCCTGTGGGGCATGCACTACCCGGCCGACGAGGCGCAACTGGCCCGCGCGAACCACCGCCTGCGCTTCGACGAGTACCTGTTCCTGGAACTGCGGATGCTGCTTCAGGGTGAGGACGCCGTGCTGGAAGGCAAACGCTTCGGCGCGAAAAGCGAGGACATCCACACCTTCGAGGGCGCGTTGCCGTTCCGCTTCACGAACGCCCAGCGGCGCGTGCTGCTGGAAATCACGGACGACATGCGCAGCGACCGCCAGATGGCCCGCCTCGTGCAGGGCGACGTGGGGAGCGGCAAGACGGCCGTCGCCGCCTGCGCGCTGTACCTCGCCGTGCGCGACGGCTACCAGGGCGCGCTGATGGCCCCCACCGAGATCCTCGCGCGGCAGCACTACGCGAACCTCGTCGGGTACCTGGGCAAACTGGACGTGCGGGTGGGCCTCCTGATCGGCGCGATGACCCCCAAGGTGAAACTGGAAATGCAGACCCGCATCGCCGAGGGGGACGTGGACGTCGTCGTGGGCACCCAGGCGCTCATTCAGGAGAACGTGCGCTTCGACAACCTCGGGCTGGCCGTCGTGGACGAGGAACACCGCTTCGGCGTGCAGCAACGGCGCAGGCTCCTCGCGGGCCGCCCCGACGTGCTCGTCATGAGCGCCACACCCATCCCCCGCTCGCTGGCCCTGACCGCGTACGGCGACCTGGAACTCAGCATCATCGACGAACTGCCACCCGGCCGCACGCCCATCGAAACGAAACTCATTCAGGACACCGCCCGCCAGCAGGCCTACGGCTTCGTCATGGGACAGGTCCGCGAGGGGCGGCAGGCGTTCGTCGTCACCGCCCTGATCGAGGAGAACGAGAACCTCGAACTGCTCGCCGCCACGCAACTCGCCGACGACCTCAAGACCATCCTCCCGGAAGCGCGCATCGACCTGCTGCACGGCAAGATGAGCGCCGCCGAGAAGGACCATGTGATGGACCGCTTCCGCGCGCACGAGTTCGACATCCTCGTGTCCACCACCGTCATCGAGGTCGGCGTGGACGTCCCCAACGCCAGCGTGATGGTCATCGAGAACGCCGAACGCTTCGGCCTCGCCCAGCTGCACCAGCTGCGCGGCCGCGTGGGCCGGGGCAGCGCCAAGTCCTACTGCGTGCTGATTGCCGGGGAACACAGCAAGAAAACCCGCCAGCGCCTGAAGATCATCGAAGGCTCTACAGACGGCTTCGTCATTGCCGAGGCCGACCTGAAACTGCGCGGCCCCGGCGAGATCCGCGGCACCCGCCAGAGCGGCATCCCGGACCTGCGCCTCGCGGACCTCGCCAACGACACGCAGATCATCGAACAGGCCCGCGAACTGGCAAAACACATCCTCGCGCACGACCCCAGGCTGGAACACCCCCGCCTGCAATACCTCCGCAGCGAGTTGCAGAACCGCAGTCAGAGCGTGGCATTCCGCGAAGTCATCTGATGACCCCTCCCCCACTGATCGTATATGTGGATGTGGACGAGACGCTGGTGCGGAACGTGGGGCGGTCGCGGGTGCCGATCCCCGGCGCAATCGCGCATGTGCGGGAGCTGGCGGCGCAGGGCGCGGAGCTGTACTGCTGGAGTTCCGGTGGGGCCGCGTACGCGCGGGACAGTGCGCGCGAGGTGGGGCTGGATGGCGTGTTCATGGCGTTCCTGCCCAAGCCGCAGGTGCTGCTGGACGACCAGCGGGTCGAATCGTGGCGGCAGCTGGTGCAGCTGCATCCATTGTCCTGCCCCGGCGAGTCGGTGGAGTCGTACCGGGCGGCCCTTGAGAGTGGGCGGCCGCCACGCTGAAACGGGTGCGCCGCGCCCGGGGCCCGGTGGTGGGCGTGGCGCGGCGGTGGGTGCGGGCAGGCTTCAGCCCACGTCGGTGATGATGGGCGAGCGGAAGTTGCTGTCCGGGGCGTACACCCAGCGGCGGCGGCTGAGCAGCGCGACGACCAGGGCGACGGCGGCGACCACGCCCATGCGGCCCATGAAGGTCCAGTACTGACCTTCGTACGCGCCGAACATGGCGCTGCGCAGGGCGTTGATGACGTCGGTGACGGGAATGACGGTGTGGATCAGCCGGAAGAACGGGCTGGACAGTTCGATGGGGTAACTGCCGCCGCTGGCTGCGAGTTGCACGATCAGCAGGATCAGGGCCAGGACGCGCCCGGCCGGGCCGAACAGCAGGTTCAGGGCGAGGATCACGATCATGAAGGTGACGCTGCCTGCCACGGCGGTCAGGACGACCTGCGCGGGGTTCAGGAAGGACACGTTCATCAGGTGAACGCCGGTCACGACGATCAGGGCCTGTCCGATCACGATGATCAGCGGGTGCGTGAGTTTACGCAGGACGCGCGCACTCTGGCGGGCGGTGCGTCCACTTTCCGGGATCAGCAGGAACGGGAAGATGAAGGTGGTCAGGGTCGCGCCGACCCAGAGGGCCAGGGCAATGAAGTACGGGGCGAAGGCGTTGCCGTTGTTGGGAACGTCGGCGGTGGCGCGGGTCTGCACGATGACGCTCTGGGCGAGGCCGTCGGGGTCGCCGCCGAGTTCTTCGGTGTCGGTGGGGACCTTGTCGCGCAGTTCGGTCAGGCCGTTGCGGAGTTTCAGGGCGCCGCTGCGCAGGTCGTCGGTGCCGCCCCTCAGGTCGGTGGCGCCGCTGGCGAGCGTGTCGGCTCCGGTGGCGAGTCTGGCGCTGTTGATGGCCAGGGATTTCCCGCCGGTGTTCAGGGTGTTCAGGTCTTTCTGGGCGGGCAGTTGGGCGGTGATGTCGCCGAGGGCTTTCTTGATCCTGATGTTCCCGTCGGTGAGGGTGGTCACGCCGCCTTGCAGGTCGCGGGCGCCGGCGGCCAGTTGTGCGGCGCCGGTGGCGGCCTTGCGGGTGTTGGTGGCCAGGGTGGCGGCGCCGGTGTTCAGTTGCTCGGCGCCGGTCTGCACCTGGGCGGTTCCGGCGGCGAGTTCTTTCGCTCCGGCGGCGGCTTTCTGCGCGCCGGTCTGGGCGCTGGCGGCGCCGCTGGCGAGTCGGTTCGCGCCGCTTTGCAGGTCGGCCGCTCCGGCCTGGAGGGGTTTGAGGCCGCTGCTGAGGCCCGCGCTGAGTTTGTCGGCGCCGGTCTGCAGCTGGGCGGCGCCGGTTTTCAGGTCGGTCAGGCCGCTGCTCAGGGCCGGGAGTTGCGTGGCGAGGCTCTGCGCGCCCCGGCTGGCGGCGCTGGCGGCCGCCTGGGATTGTTGCAGTCCGGTGTTCAGCTGGGCTGCGCCGGTCTGCACGCTCTGCGCGCCGGTGGCGGCGGGTGTGCCTTTCAGGCTGGTGGCGAGGGTGTTGCTGCCACTTGCGAGGCTCTGCGCTCCCTTTTGCAGCGTGCCCAGGCCGCTGTCCAGGCGGGTCAGTCCGGCGGCGAGTTGCGTGGCGCCGTCGGCGGCCTGTTTCGCGCCGGTCTGGGCCTTGCCGAGGCCGGCGTTCAGGCTGGCGGCGCCCTTGCTGAGTTGCGTGGCGCCGTCGGCGGCGGGTTTCAGGCCGTCGGTGACGCCGGTGTTCAGTTTGGCGGCTCCGGCGGCGAGTTGCCCGGCGCCGGTGTTCAGGTCGCCCAGGCCGCTGGCGAGGGCCGGGAGTTGCGTGGCGAGTTGCGTGGTGCCGGTGTTCACCTGCGCAGCGCCGCCGCCGAGTTTCTTCGCTCCGGCGGCCAGCTGGTCGCTGCCGTCCGCGAGTTTGTTCAGGCCGCCGGACAGCTGGTCGGCGCTGCTGGCGAGTGTGGCGCTGCCCTTGCGCAGGGGCGCGAGTTGTTTCTCGCCGGGCGCGGCTGCCTCGAGTTGTTTCAGGCCGCCGGACAGTCTGGTGACGCCGCCTGCGAGGCTGCTGACGCCGCCGCTGAGGCTGCTCGCGCCGTCAGCGAGTTTGCCCGCGCCGTCGGCGAGGGTTTCCGCGCCGCCTGCGAGTTTGTCTGCGCCGCCCTGGAGTTTCTCGGTGCCGTCCAGCAGTGCCTGCGCGCCGTCCGCGAGTTTCACGGTGGCGTCGTGAATGTCAGAAAAGCCCTGCTGCACGTCCTTGAGGCTGGTCTGCACGACTTCCCAGCGGTTCTGGCCGAGCGTGGCGTTCAGGTCCTCGGCGATGGCGCTACTGACGCGGTCGGCGACGGTGCTGGCGTAGTAGTTCAGGCCGGGCGCGCGGTACAGCTGGAGCAGGCCGTGCTGGCTGCTGTCGCCGCTGACGGCCTTGCGGCTGAAGTCGGCGGGGATGGTCAGGGCGAAGTAGACCTCGCCCCGGCGCACGGCCTGTTCGGCGGCGGCCTGGGTGGCGTAGCGCGTGAAGTTCACGGGGGGGTCTTTCTGGAGTTCCACGACGAGGTCGTGTCCGGCGTTGACGTTCTTGCCGCGTGAAACGGTGCCGGTGTCCAGGTTGACCAGGGCGGCCGGCAGGTCCGGGAGGTTGCCGCTGGGGTCCCAGACGCTCATGAGGTACACGCCGGCGTAGACCATCGGCACGAACAGGAAGGCGGCGGCGGCGGCCCACATGATCGGGTAGCGCCACAGGCTGCGTTCGGCGGGGGTCAGGCGCTGGTAGGATTGCTGCAGGTTGGGACGGTCGGGCGTGAGGTCCGGGTTGGGCTGCGTGTCGTTGGGTGGTCCGTCGTTCATGGTCGCCTCGGAAGTCGACAGGGCTCGTGACACTCTGTCAGATGGGTCACAGCATGAGGGATTACCGACACCCTGTCAAGTGACAATGTGTCAACAGCGGTGTAGACTGGTGAACATGACTCTCTCCTCCCCCACCGGGGGTCGCCGCCGCCTCCCCTCCGCCGACCGCCGACAGCAGATTCTCGACGGCAGCGAACACCTCTTCACCACCCGCGGTTTCGAGGCCGTGAACATGGGCGACGTCGCCCGGCACGTCGGTGTCTCCAGACCCACCATCTACTCGTACTTCACCTCCACCACAGACATCCTCGCCGAACTGCTCGGCCAGCGCCTTGAGGAATTCGAAACCCGGCTCGCGCCGCTGCTCGCAGAGATCCGCAGCGGCCAGCAGGACCGGCCCTTCGCCGCCATCTACACCTCACTGGTGCAGGAACGCTCCCTGCTGACCCTGCTGCAAAGCGGCAGCGGTCCCGCCTTCACCCACCGCCGCCAGCAGGTCTTCGCGGACCTCGAAAACCGCCTGCACGCCCACCTGCCCAGCAGCGGCCCCCGCGTTCCGTACCTGCTCACCTGCGTGACCCTGCTGATCCACAGCGCCGCCTCGCACGCCGTGAGCGCCGAACTGAGCGCCGCGCAGAACGGACAGTTCGCCGTGACCCTCGACCGCCTGCTGAACGTCGGCGTGCAGGCCTTCAGCCCCGCCGCACCGCCCAGCACCGACACGCCACCCAGCACCGACGACCCGTCAGGCGCCAACAACCCGTCAGGCACTGAGACGCGTTAAGCGTTCCTTGGACTTACCTGACCTTCATCTGGTTGTGACATTCCTGTGAACAGCGCCGCCTACACTGTCCTTATCAGCGCACAACAATTCAACACGCGGGCCGGGTGAAGTCCGCAGCGCACGGGGGCTGATCCGCTCAAGGAATCAGCCTCACTTTCTGTTCCCCTGCCCGTGAACGGCCTGCCTCTCTATAGCCGCCTCTCTACAGGCCGCTGCCGGGCACCCCGCGCAGACCCGGTGGGCGCGCGATTGTCCTTTATGCTTCAACCCGCCCGCGCGCCCGGCTTCTATGCTGTGAGGCATGACTTCCAGCCCCACCACCCCCCTGCACGGACAGCGCGTACTGATCAGCGGCGCGACCGGCGGCATCGGCCTGATCACCGCCCGCGAACTCGCCGCGCGCGGCGCACACGTGACCATCATGGGCCGCAACCCCAGCAAGACCGAGGACGCCGCCCGACAGACCGGCGCCGCCGCCACCCTGCTGGCCGACCTGAGCGAACTGGCCCAGGTGCGCCGCGCCGCCCGCGAGTACACCGAGCGGTTCGGGCAACTGGACGTCCTGATCAACAACGCCGGGGCGTTCAACACCCGCCGCCAGGAAACCAGCGAGGGCACCGAACAGACCTGGGCCCTGAACCACCTCGCGCCGTTCGTCCTGACCCACGAACTGCTGCCGCTGCTCCGCCAGAGTGCCGCGCCGCGCGTCGTGACGGTCGCCTCGGCCGCGCACGCCATGGGGCGCATCCGTTTCGACGACCCGGAATTCCGGCGCGGGTACGGCGGGTGGGCCGCGTACTCGCAGAGCAAACTCGCCAACATCCTGTTCGCCCGCGAACTCGCCCGCCGCGAGAGCGGCATTCAGAGCAACAGCCTGCACCCCGGCATGGTCGCCACGGGCTTCGCGCACAACAACGGCGGCCTCGTCAGCCAGCTGTACCGCGTCGTGGACCTGTTCGCCATCACGCCCGAACAGGGCGCGCAGACCAGCATTCACCTCGCCGCCGACCCCATCGGCGTGACGGGGCGGTACTTCAGCAACTCCCGCGAGATCACGCCCGCCCCGCAGGCGCAGGACGACGGCGCCGCGTTCCGCCTGTGGGTCCTCAGCGAGGGCTACCTCGACTGAACAGCGGGTTCATACGGACTCCGGTGGCATGGCTTGCAAAGCCGCCGGGTCCGGGCGGATGGAACGGCTTTATAAGCCATTCAATCGTAATCCGCTTCAGACCTCGCGGACGTACCCGCTCTTGACGAAGTCCTGCACCATCGCTTCCAGGTCGTGCAGGGCCACGTCCGAACGCAGGGCGTACTCGGCGGGCGACAGCGACTCGGCCAGGGCGCGCAGGAAGGCCAGCCCGGCGGCCCCGTGCTGCGCGCGGAACGTCTGGTGCAGGCCCGTGATGGCGTTCACGGCGTCCCGGCCGCGCAGGGTCATGGCGTACTGGTGGTGCGCCCACCCGGCCAGACTGCGCGGCAGGATCAGCGTCTGCGGGCGCAGCGGCGCCGGGAACGCCCCCTCGTACGGGAGGGTGGCGGGCATGGTCGCCATGATCTCGCCCCGCAGGTAGTAGATCGCGCCGGTGGGTCGGGCGTGCAGGCCCGTGAAATCCTCGGTCAGGTTGAACTTCCAGGCGCGGGACCCCACGCCGCTCAGGACGTGCGCCAGGTTCGCGGGCAGCGGGTGGGCGCTCAGGGACGCGCCCTGCTCGTACAGGTTCAGCAGTTCCCCGAGTGCCTGCTCGCCCGTGGCGCTCGCGGCGGCGGCCGTCACGGCGCGGCCCTCGAACAGCAGCACGAACGCGCTCTGCTCGCCCAGCGTGGCGTGCAGGTACCCGTACCACGCGCCCTCGTGCAGGTACTTCAGGAACGCGTGCAGGTCGCAGAAGTGATGCGTGAGGCCCGCGTGACTGGCTGCCGAGTGCGGCAGGAACCGCGCCAGGAACGGCGCCGCGCCGGGGTACATGGGCGTCAGTTCCGGGATCAGGTCGCTGAGTTCACCGCTGTCGGCGTCGTCTGCCGGGGGGCCGGGCCGCTGGTGCCCCGGTGCGTTGCCGTCGAGTTCAGTCATGAGGTTCACCGCAGGGTCAGGTGGGACGTCGGTAGGCACGGCAGGAGCCGCCGGGGCTGACTCCGCAGGTTCCCGGGGTGGGTCGGCCGGGGGAACGGCGGGTGCGGGGTCACGGTCCACAGTACCAGCGGCACTGACGCCCGTGGGATCACTCTGCGCGCCGGTCGGCGCGGGAGCATGCGGCGTGCGCAGCAGGTCGGCTTTCCGGGCATCCGCCCTGGCTGCCGCGCGGGCAGCGCGGGCCACGCGGGCAATGGCGGCCGCCTCACGCGCTTCGGGTGAATCGGGCACGCGGGGCGTACGGGGGCGGCGTTCCTTCATACAGGGGCCTTCATACGGCGGCCTTCATGCGGGGGCCTTCAGGTGAAGGTTTGCACGCAGCGGAAGGCGGGCCGGGCGGCGCGTGGGCAACGGAGCGCCGCCTTCACGGTGCGCCACCCGGCGGGGTGTCACGCGAACTCCGGCTGACCGGCCTGAACCGTACGTTCCGTCCTCATGCGGACTCCGGTTGAAGCGAAACAGACGGCCGTCCGTATCACAGGCCGTCCACGCGGGCCAGGGTGCCGGGCAGGTCGTCTTCCAGCAGGGTCAGGCCCTCACGGAACCGCGCGCCGTTGTGCACGTAGCGCGTGGCGTTCCCCGCGCCGGATGCGGGGCGCACCACCCGCGCCGGAATTCCGACGGCCAGCATGCCGTCCGGCACGTGCACGCCCTCGGGCAGGACCGCCCCGGCGCCCAGGACCGCCCCGGCGCCCAGGCTGGAGCCGCTGAGCATGACGGCGCCCATGCCGACCAGACTGCCGGGTCCGCAGGTGGCGCCGTGCACGACGGCGCGGTGCCCGACGGTCACGTGGTCGGTCAGGACGCAGGGCCACCCGGCGTCGGTGTGCAGGACGGCGCCGTCCTGAACGTTGCAGGCCGGGCCGATCGTGATGGGCTCCAGGTCGCCGCGCAGCACGGCGCCGAACCACACGCTGGCGTGCTCGCCGACGCTCACCTGCCCGATGATCTCGGCGCTGGGGGCGATGAAGGCGGTGGGGTGAATGTCTGGGACGTGCCCGTCCAGGGCGTAGCGCGGCATGCCTTTCCTCCGAAAGTCCGGGCGTGAACCTGGGTTCGGGCCGTGCCGGGAAGGCGGCCCCTGTGGTCACGCGCGGTGGGTCTTGAACTGCCTGCCAGCCTAGCATGAAGGTCCGAGGGGCCGTTCAGGTCGTACCGGACGCGCACGGACGACCCGTGAATTGCCTGCGGGGGGGGCGCACATGGTGCAGCCCGGAACACCACCGATCAGCCAACTCCAGGCCCGGAAGTCCGTGTCGCGTCAGCCCGGGCCCGGCGGCCTGCAAGCCATGCAGTCGGAGTCCGTATGAGAGTCTTCTGCGGCTCCCGACGCTGATTGAACCCAGGTCCAATAAAACCATTTTATTTCGTTTCATACGGTCATTTTAGTTTGATCGGCGTGAATGGTTTCTGGGAGTGTGTGGCATTTCGACGTGCGGATTCTGAGGGTCCGTGCGATAATCCGGGTGTCTCAAAATTCGTGCCAGTCTGTTGGGTCTGGCCCAGAGGGTCGGATACCAGGCAGCGAATCTGCGAGATGCAAGGAGAGTTATGGCTCAAGGTCGAGTGAAGTGGTTCAACGTTGAAAAAGGCTACGGATTCCTCGAGCACCCGGGTAACCCCGACGTGTTCGTGCACTACAGCGCCATCCAGAGCAGCGGCTTCCGCAAGCTGAACGAGGGCGACGAGGTCGAATTCGAAGTGGAGGCCGGCCAGGGCAACAAGGGCCCGCAGGCCAAGAACGTGGTCGTCACCAACGCCGCGCCCGCCCCGATGGGCGGCGGCATGGGTGGCCGCGACAACCGCTGGTAAGACCGGCGGCAGGTTCGCAGCGGGTGCCTCTGGCGTCCGCTGCTTTTTCGTGTGCCGCGCACCTGAGGAAGCGGCGGGGGCGGCCGCCCCGTAGCATGGGGGCATGACCGATCCCGCCCTGCCACGCACGCCAGAACCCACCGTGCCCGCACCCGGTACGGCCGTTCCGGGGCGGCATGACCTTCCCTCGGCGCCGGAGCGGCTGCCCGCGCCTGAACTGCCCGCACCTGAACTGCCCGCGCCGGGGCTGGCCGCGCCGCACGTGACGACGTACCCGGTGTCGTTCACGGGGTCCACCGGGGAGTACTTCCGGCTGTGGATCGTGAACGCGGCGCTGTCGGTGGTGACGCTGGGCATCTACCTGCCGTGGGCGCGGGTGCGTAACCGGCAGTACTTCTACGGGCACACCTGGGTGGACGGCCAGAACTTCGAGTACCGGGCCGATCCGCTGAAGCTGCTGCGGTCGTACGTGGTGGTGGGGGCGCTGTTCGGGGCGTTCACGTTGACGCAGCAGAGCGAACGTCTGTGGGGCCTGTCGGTCCTGATCGGGCTGGTGTTCGCGCTGCTGTACCCGTGGCTGGTGGCGCAGTCCATGCGGTTTCAGGCGGTGAACACGGTGCACCGGGGGCTGCGGTTTCACTTCGACGGCAGCCTGAAGGGCGCGTACGTGGCGTACGGCGCGGCGAACGTGGCGGCCAGCGTCAGCAGTGGGCTGGCGCTGCCGTGGGCGTGGTTCATGCAGCGCCGCTACCAGATCGACAACCTGCGGTACGGGTCGGCGCGCGGCCTGTTCCGGGGGGACGTGGCGCCCATGTACCTGATCGCGCTGACGGGCGTGGGCCTGCTGGTCGGGGCGGGGCTGCTGCTGGGCGTGCCGGCAGTGGTGACGCTGGTGGCGTGGATGGCAGGCAACGGCTTCGATCTGGACAGCATGGACTGGGACAGCCTGGGTTCCGGATTGTTCTTCTTAATCTTCGTCGCGGTGGCGTACGTGATCCTGATCTCGCTGAACGGCGTGGCGTGGCAGTACGTGCGGGCGGCGACCATGCGGTACGTGCTGAACAACGCGGAACTGGGCGGCGTGGTCCGGACGGGCGCGACCTTCAATCCGTGGCGGGTGGTGTGGATCACCGTGTCGAACGGCGCGGCGCAACTGCTGACGCTGGGACTGGCGACCCCGTGGGCGGACATCCGCCGCAACCGTTACCTGCTGGAGGGCGTGAGCGTGCGGGCCATCGCGCCGCTGGACGACTTCGCGCGTGGGACGGGCGGTCCGGAGTCGGCGCTGGGCGAGGCGGCCACCGAACTGCTGGACATCGGGCTGGGGTTCTGACATGCCGGACCTGAACGGAACGGATCAGGCCGGGCCGGGCCTGCCGGGCGTGTTCTTTGACGGGCACAGCAGCCGTGACCACCCGGCGACCCTGCACCTGGGGGCAGGGGGCGTGCGGGTGCGGCTGGAGGGGCGCGGCGATCATCACTGGCGGGCGGATCAGGTGACGCTGGACGCGCCGCTGCCCGGCGTGCGCCGCAGCCTGAACTTCCCGGACGGCAGCCGCTTCGAGACGCCGGACGACCCGAGCATCCGCGACTGGGAACGGCAGCACGGCCGGAACCGCCTGCTGGGCGGCGTGCGGAGGCTGGAGGGCAGCTGGGGCACGGCGCTGGGCGCGGTGGCCGTGACGGGCGCGGTCCTGTGGGGCTTCGTCACGTTCGGCATTCCGGCGCTGGCGCGGCAGGCGGCGGCCGTGACGCCCGTGGGCGTGCTCGCCTCGTTCGACCGTGAGGCGATGGGGGTGCTGGAGGGCCAGAACCTGATCGGCCCGAGTGACCTGAGCGCGGCGCGGCAGGCGCAGTTGCAGGCGGCGTTCCGGGACGTGAGCGGCTGGGCGGGCGGCCCGTACGGGTACCGGCTGCTGCTGCGTGACGGTGAACCTGCCGGGAGCGGCGGGCTGGGCGCGAACGCGTTCGCGTTGCCGAACGGCACGGTCGTCATGACCGATCAGCTGGTCGCGCTGGCCCGCAGTGACCGGGAACTGGTGGGTGTGCTGGCGCACGAGGCGGGGCACGTCACGCAGCGGCACGGGCTGGCCAGCGTGTACCAGGCGCTGGGGCTGTCGCTGATCATCACGGCGGTGACCGGGGACGTCGTGAGCGCCTCGACGTTCGCGGCGGCGGTGCCGGTGGCGCTGGTGCAGGGCGGGTACTCGCGGGCCGCCGAGACGCAGTCCGACGAGGTGGCCGCCCGCTTCATGCTGGAACGCTACGGCACCACGCGGCCCCTTCAGACCATCCTGGCGCGACTGGAAGCGCAGGACGGAGGGCCGGGCAGCGTGCCGGACCTGCTGGGCACGCACCCCGGCACGGACGCCCGCATCGAGCACCTGCGGCAGCTGGAGGACGCCGCCCGCTGACCTGCCCGCCTCGCCGGGATGCAGCCGGGATGCAGCCGGGATGCAGCCGGGATGCACTACGCTCTGGGGCGTGAAGTTCACGGTCCTGTCCACCAGTCTCGATCCGGAAAGCCGCAGCGCGTGGCTGTGCACCCTGGCCGCCGCGCAGTTGCGGGCGCAGGGGCACGCGGTCACGTTCCTGGATCTGCGCGCGCAGCCGCTGCCGCCCTTCGATAACGTGCAGGGGCCGGGCGGCTGTTACGCGCACCCGCACGCGGCGCTGTACCACGCGGCGATTGCCGGGGCGGACGGCGTGTTCCTGGGCGTGCCCGTGTACAACTGGGGGCTGGGGTCCGGCGCCAGAGCGCTGGTGGAACTGACGGGCAGCAGTGACGAGGCGCGCGGCCTGCACGGCGCGTGGTTCGATAAGCCCGTGACGTTCCTGGTGTCGGGCGGGCTGGATCACGGGTACCTGAGTCACGGGGCGTTCGCGTTCGGGTTGATGGTGGATTTCCGCTGCGTGGTGAACCCGCACTTCGTGTACGCCACGTCCGCGCACTGGGACGCGCCGGAGGTGCCGGGCGAGTGGCTACGGGCGCGGCTGTCGCGCACGGTGGACCGGGGGGTGGACCTGTCGGCGCGCCTGCGGGGCCGTGGTTACGCCAGCGTGTGGGAACTGTGACCGCCCCGGCGCAGCCCACGCCGCCCACCGAGCGGCCGCGCGTGATCATGGAGCACCCGGACTTCTACGTGGTGCACAAGCCCGCGCTGTGGCTCACGCACCCGGTCCGGGCGCGGGTGGAGGTGCCGGACCTGCTGACGTTCATGCAGCGCACGACCGGCGAGGCGGCCCTGGCGCCCCCGCACCGCCTGGACCGCGAGACGAGCGGCGCGCAGATCCTGACCCGCGACCGGGAGGCCGCGCAGCGGTTCTTCACGCTGTTCAAGACGCACCTGGTCGGCAAGACGTACCTGGCGGTCGTGCACGGCACACCCGACTGGGAGCGGTTCACGCTGGACGGCCCGCTGGGCGACCTGGGGCTGGGCGGCGCGAACCGCATCGCGATCCGGCAGGCGGTCGTGCCGGACGGCAAACCGGCCGTGACAGACTTCCGGGTCGTGGCACGCCGCGCCGGGCATACCCTGATCGAGGCGTACCCGCGCAGCGGCCGCCTGCATCAGATCCGCGCGCACCTGTCTCACCTGGGCCTGCCGATGGTCGGGGACAAACTGTACGGCCGTGACCCGGACGTGTTCCTGGCATTCATGGAGACCGGGCAGACGCCGGAACTCACGGCGCGGCTGGGGCTGGCGCGGCAGGCGCTGCACGCGGCGCGCGTGGCGTTCCCGTGGGCCGGGACGCAGGTGGTGGCCGAGGTGCCGCTGGCCCCGGACCTCCAGGCGTACTGGGACGCGCTGCCCGGAACGCCCTGAGCGGGAACGATCCCGGCGGGGTCGGTCGTCTTTCAGCCCGGCCCTGACGCCCGGTCTTCCCTGCCCCGCGCGGCCAGGACCCGGGGGCCGACCTTCTGCCGTGTCCGTCCTGCGCGCCTGCTGGTCATTCCGGCGCGGTTCGTCGCCCGGCCGCCCGTATACTCGCCGCATCATGACTGCCCAATCTCTTACCGCTCCGCGCGTCAGTCCGTGGGTGCTGTCCGCGTTCTGGTTCGGCACGGCGTTCCACTGGCTGCTGCTGCTGCTGGTCCTGATGCCCGCCAACGTGGAATCGTTCGTGGGGTCCAGCCTGAAAGGCACGTACTCGGGCGCGCTGGTCGCCATCGGCGCGGTCATGGCCCTGGTGATCCCGCCGCTGGTCGGGGCGCACAGTGACCGCACGGGGCGGCGCGTGCCGTACCTGCGCCTGGGCGTGGGCGTGAACATCGCCGGACTGGCGGTCATGGGGGCCGCCGTGACCCTGCTGGGCGGCATGACGGGCTTCTGGGTGTACGTGCTGGGGTTCGTGCTGGTGCAGTTCGGGAACAATTACGCCACCGCGCCGTACTCGGCCCTGATTCCGCAACTCGTGCCGCCCGAGCAGCGCGGCCAGTACAGCGGCGTGATGGGCATGCTTCAGGCGGCCGGGCAACTGCTGGGCGCCGTGAGTGCCTTCGTGGTGGGCAGCCTGCACCTGCCGGCGCTGGTGTCGTTCGTGCTGATCGGCGTGGTCCTGCTCGTCCCGGCGCTGGTGACCATGCGCGGCGTGCCGGACGATCACGCGCCGCCCGCAGCGGGCCAGCGCCCGGCGCCGTGGCGCACGCTGTTCGCGTACCAGCCGTTCCTGTGGGTGTTCGTCACGCGGGTACTGTTCGCGCTGGGGCAGTACTCGGTGCAGCCGTTCCTGCAGTACTACAACGCGGACGTGCTGGGCCAGAAGGACCCCGTGACCTCCAACTCGATCATGCTGGCGTGCATCATCACGGCCAGCATCGTCTCCGCGCTGATCGGCGGGCGGATCAGTGACCGGGTGGGACGCAAACCCGTCATCTACGTGGCGGGCACCACCATGGCCGCCGCCGCGCTGCTGCTGCTGATCGTGCCGGGCTTCGGGGCGGCGCTGCTGCTGGCCGTGGTGTTCGGCCTGGGCTTCGGGGCGTTCACCAGCGTGGACTGGGCGCTGGGCAGCGACGCCATGCCCAGCGACACCAGTTTCGCGCGGGACATGGGCATCTGGCACGTGGCGTTCGTGGCCCCGCAGTTCATCGGTGGGCCGCAGGGCGCACTGCTCGACTGGGGGAACGCGCGCGGCGACAACCTGGGGTACACGCTGGTGTTCGGCATTGCCGCCGCGTTCTTCATCCTGGGCGTGCTGCTGGTCCGCAATGTCCCCGACACCCGCCCGAAAGGTCAGCATCTGCCCGCCTGACCTGCTCGTCTGACCTTCCCGCCCGCGCCTTTCGCGCGCACGTGCGGCCCGGACCTCTGGTATCCGGGCCGCACGGTTTTCCACCCACCGGGACGGGGCCTGTTCCTCACGCGGCATGCAGCGTTCCTTCAGGGCGGGTTGTGCCGCTGTTCACACGGTGCGCCTCCTTTCAGTCCGGGGCGCGCCCCGCGTGACAGGGTGCGGGCATGACTCAATCCGACACGGCCCACACGGAACCCACCCGCACGGACGCCATCAAGACGCTGGCCGGCATGATCAAGGAAGTTCACTTCGCCATGCTGACCGTCCAGACCGCCGACGGTCACCTGCACGCCCACCCCATGACCACCCAGCAGGTCGAGTTCGACGGCGACATCTGGTTTATCGGCGGCAAGGACACCGAGCAGGTGCAGGACATGGCCGCCCGCCCGCAGGTGAATGTCAGTTACTCCAGCCCCGACAAGGGCGTGTACGTCAGCGTCAACGGCACCGCGCAACTGGTCGAGAACCGCGCGAAACTCGATGAACTCTGGAGTGACTTCTACCAGTCGTACTTCCCGCAGGGCAAGGAAGACCCGAACATTCAACTGATCCAGATTCACGCGAACGGCGCCGAGTACTGGGAAGGCAACGGCAAGATCCGCAGCCTGCTGGAATTCGCCAGGGGACTGGTCGGCGGGAAGCCCGACATGGGCGAGAACGAAACCGTCCGCCTCTGAAACCAGGCGCACTGAGAGCTAGCCTCAAAAGGCCAAGCAGCAGGACAAAAGTAAAGAGAAGGGCCGCCCGTTCAGGTAGAACAGGCGGCCCTCTTCCAGCCCATCCAGCGGGCGTCCGTGTTACTTGAGTTCTTTGATGACGGCGGCGTTCAGGCTGGTGGCGCCCTCGTTGGCGTACACGACCAGACTGGTCTGAGCGGCGACCTTCTCGTCGAGGACCACGGTGTACCCGTTAGTCTTGGCGACCTTGGCCACGGCGGCATTGACCTCCTTGCTCAGCGGCTGGAAGGCCACGTCAATCCGTTTGGCGTAGTCGGCGCGGGCGGCGGCATACGCCTGCTGCGCCTTGGTCAGCGCGGCGCGGTCGGCGGTCGTGGTGGCCTTCGCAGCCAGTGCCTGAAGGTTCTTCTGCTTGGCGGTCAGGTCAGCTGTCGCCTTGGCGTTCAGGTCCAGGTAAGTTTTACTGCCGGGCATGGCCTTCACGACCGTCTGCACGTTCAGGAAACCCACGCGGCTTTTGCTCTGTTGCGCGTGCGGGACGGTGGTCAGCAGGGCGAGGGGAAGGATGATCATGAATTTGTTCAAGGGTGGTGTCTCCTTGCAGGTGAGCTGGACGTGCGATGCGTGTGGCCCCGCCGGCATGGTGCGAGCGGGGCCACGGTCACCGTCCGGGGTGGGCTGACCTGACGGTCGCCTTTCCCGGTGGGCGGTTTACTTGACGGACTTGGCGACCGCGTCGGTCAGTTCGGTGGTGCTGTCGGCGTAGATGACCAGTCCGCTCTTGGCGGCCACTTCGCGGTCCATGATGATGGAGTAGCCGTTGCTCTTGGCGACCGTGTTGATGGCCGTGTCGACGGCCTTCTCGACCACGCTGATCTTGGGGGCCAGCTGCTTGTCGTAGGCGTCGGCCTTGCTGCGGATGGTGGTGACCAGCTGCTCGCGGGTCTGCTTCTCGGCGGCGCTGGCGCCCGCGCCCTTGGCGTCGATGGCCTTGACCTGCTTGTCCAGCGCCGTGAGTTCATCGTCGGCTTTCTTCTGGATGGCCTGGATTTCCTTGTCGCCGGGGTGCGCGGCGAGCAGTTTGGACACGTCCACGAACCCGACCTTCTGGGCGGTGGTCTGGGCGTGCGGGGCGACAGTGCCCAGGCCGTACGCGGCCACGAGGGCCAGGGGAGCCAGGATCTTGGCGTTGATCTTCATGAGGCGCACCGTAGCACGGGTGTTTCTGAGCCGAATGAAGGGCCGCTGACCCGTTTCACATGCAGCTCTCTCCCCGCCCGGAGGGCACAGCCGGACCGGGCAGCAGGCCGGGCCAGGAGCAGGCCGGACCGCGTGAGGCACGTGGGCCAGTGCCCGCCGCGCCCCCCCTGGCGGGTGCGGACTGCGCGCCGCGCCGCGCATGTACACTGCGCGCATGCTCGTTCGCGACTGGATGACCCCCAACCCCACCACCGTGACCCCCGATACGCCCGTCATGGACGCCCTGAAACTGCTCAAGGAGGGCGGGTTCCGCCGCCTGCCCGTCATGGACGGTGACCGGCTGGTGGGCATCACGACCCGCAAGGACCTGAAGGACGCCATGCCCAGCAAGGCCACGACCCTGAGCGTCTGGGAACTGAATTACCTGCTGAGCAAGCTGACGGTCGCGGAGATGATGGCCCGCCCGGTCATCACGGCGGCCGAGGGTGAGTACATGGAGGACGCCGCGCTGCGCATGCAGGAGCATCACGTGGGGGGCCTGCCGGTCCTGACGGATGCGGGTCGCCTGAGCGGGATCATCACGACCATGGATGTCCTGCGGGCGTTCACGGGCATTCTGGGCATGCGGGAGGGTGGGCGCCGGCTGGCGCTGGACATGCCGGACGTGCCGGGCAGTCTGGCGCGCGCGGCGACCGCGATCGGCCCGAGCAACATCATCAGTGTCGCCACGTACGGCGGTGAGAACGGCCGCCGGAAGTTCGTGATGCGCATCGACGGCGAGGGCGTGCGGGACGTGCGGGACCGCGTGCAGGCCGCCGGAATCGATGTACTGGACTGACCCACACCCAGCGGGGACGCAACCAGAAGAGAGGCCCGGTTCGCTGATCACCGGGCCTCTCTCTTTGCAGGCCGTTACAGCAGGCTGATGGCGTACTCGCCCATCAGGCGCGGGATGTTCACGCCGGTGGTCGCCACGGAGTTCTTGAATTCCATGGTGTGGTTGATCTCGATGATCTTCAGGCCGCCCCACTCGTTGGGCGCGGCGGGGTCCTCGACGAGGTCGATGGCGACGATCTGCCCGTGCACGGCGGCGGCGGCCCGCACGGCCAGGTCGGCCATTTCGGGCGTGACGGGGCAGTTGCTGGCTTTCGCGCCGCGCGCGGTGTTCGTGATCCAGTGTTCGCTGGTGCGGTAGATCGCGCCGATGCACACGCCGCCCACCACGAACGCGCGGATGTCCCGGCCGGGCTTGTTGATGAGTTCCTGCACGTAGAAGATCCCGTGCTGCGGGCCGCCCAGGACTTCCTTGTGCTCGATGACGGCCTCGGCGGCGGCGCGGTCGTTCAGGCGGCTGACCATGCGGCCCCACGAACCCACGGTGGGTTTCAGGACGACCGGGTAGCCCATCTCCTCGATGAGGGTCAGGGCGGTGTCGCCGTCGAAGGCGACGCCGGTGCGGGGGGTGGGCAGGCCGTGGGCGTGCAGGGCGGCGTTCGTGGCGAGTTTATCGCCGCACAGTTCGATGACGTGCGCGGGGTTGATGACCTTCACGCCGAAGCCCTCCAGGGCGCGGGTCACGCCGTGGCCGCGGCTCTGGCTGACGCAGCGTTCGATGGCGACCTTCCAGGGGACGGCGGCGCGGCCCTGCTCGTCGAAGGTGACCTTCAGCTGGGGGGTGTAGACCTTGTCGTAGGGAACGCCGAGGTCGTCGAGGGCCTCGAAGAGCATCTTCTCGTCGGGGCGGATGCGGTCGTACAGGACGGCGAGGTCGGCCATGCTGGGTATCCGGGGTTGGTGACCCTGCAAGGGAGCGCGGTCAGGTGTTCCGGTGGAACGGCCTGACCGCGTGCCCTGGCGGGGTCACTCGCCCCAGTCCTCCGCTTCCTGCGGGGCGGCTTCGAGGCGGGGCGGGTCGATGGAGACGACCTCGTATTCCACGCCGGTTTCGTCGTCGGTGACGAGTTCGCCGAGTTCGGGGTTGGTCAGTTCGATGGTTGCGCCGGTATCGGGGTTTTCAAATTGAACGGTAGCCATATTCACTCCTTACATTTGGTAGGTTATTACAGAAAAAGTTTAGCGTTCGCAATTGCCTAGGCAGGTGGCGCTGCTCTCATACGGATTCCGATTGAACGGCTCTGCAAGCCACTCAATCGGAGTCCGTATCAGATCACCGTGCCGTCCTCCATCATCTCCAACGCCACCAGCCCACGGCAGTGAGGACACGACACCACGCTCACCTCCGCGCCGTCCAGCACCTGCACCGGCGCGGCCGCCAGCAGGTCCTCGGTCACCTCGAACTCCTCACCGCAGTTCGGGCAGGTCGTCATCTCGCCCAGCAGCTCCAGGTCGAAGTCCTCGCCCTCACCGTTCACGGTGACCTCCATCTCCGAATGGCAGGAGTCGCACACGATGACGTCCCCCACCATCAGTTCCGCACGGTCCTCGTCGGTCAGTTCCAGCACTTCCGCGCACACGGGGCATTCAATCTCAAGGGTCGCCATACCCCCAGTGTAGGACGCCCGGTTCAGGCGGGCTCGCCGGGAAAACGCCCGTGCTTCTTGAAGAACGCCAGGATGCTCCCCTCGGCCAGCGCCTCACGCAGGAACTCCGGCGGCGGCGGCAGTTGCACCGTCCCGCCCGCATGCGTCAGGACGCCCGTGGGCACGTCCAGCGACACCTCCGCGCCGTCCTCCAGCAGGTCCGTCAGGTCGAACTCGAACGCCGGGATGCCCAGGTTCAGCAGGTTGCGGTAATGAATACGCGCAAAAGTAGGCGCGACGATCCCGCCCACCTGCAACTTCTTCAGCGCCTGCGGGGCATACTCGCGGCTGCTGCCCAGGCCCCAGTTGCGCCCACCGATCAGCACGTCGCCGGGCCGCACCGCTGCTGCGAATTCGGGTCGGATGTAATGGAACGCGAACGTCTGGAACACGTCCTCGCCCGCCATGAACGGCGCGAACTTGCCCGGCAGGATGTCGTCCGTGTTCACGCTGTCACCAAATTTCCAGATTCTCGGCATCTCAGGCCCCCTCTTGCTCGCTTGACTGCTCGTAACTGATGAATTCCAGCAGCGACCCGTCCGGATCGCGGAAGTACACGCTCAGGCCGTTCCCCTGCGCGCCCGCGCGGGCCACCGGACCCAGTTCCACCGGCACGCCACACGCACCCAGGTGCGCGGCGGCCCCGCTGACCGGGCCGTCCCACACGAAGCACAGGTCACTGCCACCCGGCGCGACCGGCACGCGCGCCAGCGGCTGCGGACTCAGGCCCGGCCCGTGCAGGTTCAGCTGCTGCGCCCCGAAGCGGTACGCGAAGCCCTGCCCGCACGGGATGACCTCGGCCCCCAGCACCCGCGCGTAGAACTCGTTCGAGCGCGCCCAGTCGCAGACGTGCAGCACGCAGTGATCCAGCCGGACGTTCACGCGGGTACCGGGGTGGCCAGCACGTCCTCTGGCAGTGCGACGCGGCCCATGACGGCGGTCGCGGCGGCCACGGCAGGCGACGCGAGGTAGATGCGGGCGTCCTTGTCACCCATGCGCCCGATGAAGTTGCGGTTACTGGTGCTGACGCAGACCTCGCCGGGCGCGAGGACGCCCTGGTGGCGGCCCATGCACGGCCCGCAGCCGGGCGTGCCCAGCACCGCTCCGGCGCGTTGCAGGGTCAACAACGTGCCGTCGGCCATGGCGTCCTCCATGACCTGACTGCTGGCCGGGATGACCAGCAGGCGGGTGCCGGGCGCGACGCGCCGTCCGCGCAGGACGTCGGCGGCGGCGTGCAGGTCCTCGATGCGGCCGTTCGTGCAGGTGCCGATGAACACCTGATCCACGTGCTGGTCGCGCAGCTGTTCGCGCAGGTCGGCCACGTCGAACACGTTGTCGACCTCGCTAGGCGCACTCATGCGGGGGTTCAGGGTGGCAAGGTCGATCTCGATGCTCTGCACGTACGTGGCTCCCTCGTCGGGGTAGACCCAGTCGGGGATGTCGTAGCCGTACGCGGTGAGGATCTCGCCGCCGGGCACGACCAGTCCGGCCTTCGCACCGGCCTCGACGCACAGGTTGGCGAGGGTCATGCGTTCGCCGCGCGTGAAGCGGTCCCCGGCGTGCATCTCGATGCTCTGGTACGTCGCGCCGTCCGCGCCGAGGCGGCGGATCATCTCCAGCGCGACGTCCTTGGCGGTCACGCCGGGCCGCAGGTCGCCCGTGAAGGTCACCTTGACGCTGTCGGGGACTTTCAGCCACGTCTTGCCGCTGGCGGCGGCCAGGGCGATGTCGGTGGCGCCCATGCCGCTGCCGAACGCGGCGACCGCGCCGTAGGTGGTGCTGTGGCTGTCGCTGCCCAGCACGATCCAGCCGGGGCGGGCCAGTCCCTCCTCCATCAGCACCTGATGGCAGATGCCGCGCCCCACGTCGAACAGGCGCACGCCGGTCTGCGCGGCGTACTCGCGCGCTTCCTTCTGCGCCTGGGCCACGCTGACGGTACTGGCCGGGGCGACGTGGTCGATCACGATGCTGACCCGCTCGGGGTATTTAGGCGTGGCGTTCAGGTCCTGCTGCATGCGCTGGATGAAGCTCTGGGCGATGGAGTCCACGACCATGACCTGATCGACCTCGACGACCGCGAGGTCGCCGGCGTACACGACCTGCGTGCCGCGCCGGGAGAGGATCTTTTCCGCCATGGTCTGCGGGCGGGGGGTGGGGTTCGTCATGCGGCCCATCATGCCGCATCGGGTCAGGGTCGGCGTGAGATTGACTGGATTTCAGGCGGAATTGTTTGCAAACGCCAGGAAGGGGGCAGGAAGGGTGCAGTTCAAAAATGAACCCCCGTCAAGTAAACCTCTCCCCCGGTATGTCACTGTGCGGAACGTACCCACAACCCAGCTGCCACCCGCGGCAGAACCGTCCGTTCCAGCGTGTCCGGACACCAGCAGCCCCCACTCCTGAATCCGGCGCGGGCCTGCCTCCGCCCGTGGCCCAGGAGCCGTCATGTCACATGCCCCGCACCGTACCCATGCCCGCACCCCCGTCCTGGCCGCCCTGAGCGCCGCGCTGCTGCTCGCCTCCTGCGGCGCACCCACCGGCCCCACGGCTGCCACCGTTCCGGCCACGGCAGCCGTGCCCACCCCGACCGAGGCGACCGCCGCCCCTACCCGCACCGACCTGCGCGACACCGCGCTGCCCGCACCGCTGAACGCGCAGGCGCTGGATAAGAGCACGCCGCTGATCCTGGTGCACGGCCTGGGCGGCTTCGGGCGGGACGAGGCGCTGGGCCTGCGCTACTGGGGCGGCCTGAACGACGTGCAGCAGGACCTGCGCGGCCAGGGCTACGCGGTCCACACGGCCAGCATGGGGCCAGTCAGCAGCAACTGGGACCGCGCGGCCGAACTGTACGCGCAGATCAAGGGCGGCTGCGTGGACTACGGCGCGGCGCACGCCGCCACGCACGGGCACGCCCGCACGGACGCCGCCAAGTGCTACCCCGGCTTCTACCCGCAGTGGGACGCGCAGCACCCGGTCAACCTGCTGGGTCACTCCATGGGCGGCCAGACCGCGCGCCTGCTCGTGAAACTGCTGGATGACGGCGACGCCGCCAATCGCGCCAGCGGCGGCCTGTACGCCGGAGGCCGCGCCGGGTGGGTGCGCAGCGTCATGACGGTCAGCAGCCCAAACAACGGCAGCCCCGCCGCCGACACGTTGCAGGACGCCGTGCCCATGTTCAAGAACCTGATCCTGGCCTTCGCGGGCAGCGTCGGCGGGCTCGACCCGCAGAACTTCGTGTACAACTTCGACCTGGGCCAGTGGGGCCTGAGCCGCGCGCCGGGCGAGAATTTCACCACGTACAACACCCGCGTGTTCAACTCCGGCATCTGGAACAGCCGCGATCAGGCGGCGTACGACCTGAGCGTGGACGGCGCGGCCGCCCTGAACGCCTACGCGGGCCGCAGCCGCACCACGCGGTACTTCTCGTGGGAGACGAACGCCACCACCACCGGCCTGATCAGCGGCTGGCAGTACCCCACCCCCACCATGAACCCGGTCCTGCAACCCATCGCGTACCCCTACGCGTGGCCGCTGAAACCCGGCCTGGGCAACATCACGGGCCACAGCCCAGGCGGGGCCGTCACGTACAGCAGCGCGTGGTGGGCGAACGACGGGATCGTCCCGAACACCTCCATGAACGCCCCGACCGGTCAGGGCAGCGCCGCGTACACCGGGCAGGCCACCACGCCTGGGGGCTGGTACCGCCTGGGCCGCGTCAGCGGGTACGACCACATCGACATCACAGGCAACCTGTCGTTCCGGGACGTGAAGACCTTCTACCGCAACCAGGCGGCATTCCTGGCCTCGCAGAACTGACTGACTGGGGCATGGGCTGTAGCTCGTACATGGTAGGCGCACGGAATCAGCCCCGCTCCTGTACGGGAGGGGGCTGGTCCGGGGATACGCGGGGTCAGATGGCGAGGCCCTGCGCGTGGGCGCTGACGTCCTTGCTCTCGTACTGGCCGGGCGGCAGGTCGATGGCGGGGGCGTTCGTCTCGAATTCGTCGCTCCAGCCGACATCGGCCAGGGCTTTCTTCCACGCGCCGATGCTCTCGTTGCGGTAGATCTGGTAGGCGGCCATGCCGACCTCGGGGCCGCCGCGCGCGATCACGCTTTCCACCCAGGCCCACTTGGCGGACACGTTGCGCAGTTCGGCGGTGGTGCGCAGTTCCTTCTGGATGCGTTTCATGCGCTTCTCGATGACCTGCACGCCGGCGAAGGGGTCCGCGAAGTGCGGCGTGTGGCGTTTGGGCACGAAGGGGCTGATGCCCAGCGCGATGCGGTTGATTCCGGCGAGTTCCTTGGTGAAGGAGATCAGTTCCGTGATGTCGTCGTCGTTCTCGGGGCCGAGGCCGATCATCATGTACACCTTGACGCCCTTGAAGCCCAGGTCGCGGCTGATGTGCGCGGTCTTCACGAGGTCCTCGGTGGTGATGCCCTTTTTCAGCCAGCGGCGCAGGCGTTCGCTGGGGGCGTCGCTGGCGACCGTGAAGGTCCGCAGCCCGCCGGCCTTGAGGATCTCGGCCAGTTCGGCGTCGACCGTGTCGGCCCGGATGGAGCTGACGCCGAGCTTGATGCCCCGGTCGGTCAGGGTACGGCCCACGAACTTGGTGTGCGGGAAGTCGCTGAGGGCCGCGCCGACCAGTCCGACCTTGGTGGCCCAGTCGGGAATCACGTCCAGCAGTTCCTGCGCCTGATTGTTGCGGTTCGGGCCGTACATGGTCCGGGCGAGGCAGAAGGTGCAGGGGCGGGGGCAGCCGCGCTGCGCCTCGACCAGGAACATGTTGCTCAGTTCGCTGTGCGGCGTGACGATCTGGCTGTACGCGGGCAGCAGTTCCTTGGGCGCGGTCGCCCACTTGGGTTCGTGCGTGTGCCGCGCCGGGAGGAACACGCCGGGCATGCCGTCCACGAGGTCGTAGAAGTCCTCGCGGCTCGTCGCCTCGCGCAGGGCCTCGCTGACGACCGGGATGATCTGCTCGCCGTCCCCGATGATGATCACGTCCGCGAACGGAGCGAGCGGGTAGGGGTTGGAGCTGGTGAACGGCCCGCCGATCATGACGATGGCGTCGCTGTCGTCGCGTTCCTCGCGCAGGGGGCGCAGGCCCGCCACGTCCAGCAGGCGGATGATGTTCGTCAGGTCCAGCTCGAAGGACACGCTGACCGCGAACAGCTGGCAGTCCCCGGCGTCCCGGCCGGTCTCGACGGTGGGCAGGGCCTGCCCGGTCCGCTCGAAGGCCTCGACGTCGTCGGGCAGGAAGGCGCGTTCGCAGGCGACACCTTCCTCGTTGTTGAACATGCGGTAGATGACCTGATAACCCAGCGAGGCCATCCCGACCGAGTAGCGGTTGGGGAAGGCCAGGGTCACGCGGACGGGAGCCTGCTTGAACAGGGTGCCGGTCTCGTCGTCCAGCAGGGGTTTGATGGTGTTGCGCCAGTAACTCAAAAGTCCTCCGGGAGCGTGGGCCGCGCCGGAGGGGACCAGAGCAGGTCTCAGCGCAGGGGCTGGGCTCGGGCGGCGGCGCGCGTCACAATCTGCCATTCTACGGGATTACGCGCACCCAACTGAAGTGCGCGTTACGACGCGCACACACCCCTGCGGGGACTACGGGTCCGGGGTGGGGGGTGGAGCGTCCGGCAGGGCGCGTTCCTGCGGGTACAGCCAGCGCAGGAACACCAGGAACAGGCCGATCACGGTGGCGGTGCTGGTCGTCAGGAACGCCACGAGCACGCTGCTGTCCAGCCGGAACGGTCGGCCCGCCAGTTCACCCCACCCGGCCGCCAGGGTCAGGACCACGTCGGCGGCCAGCCACGCGCCGGACAGCAGGAACACGATGGCCCCCACGCCCAGCCGCAGCCAGCGTTGATCCACCGCCTCGCGGTAACGCAGTTCGCGGGTGCGGCGTTCCAGGTCCGCCTGGGTGGGAAGGGCGCGCCGCTCGGCTTCCAGGCCGTGCAGCACGGCCTGCTCGATGGCGGTCCGTTCGGGTGCCGGGGCCGGTGGTGGGGCGGCAGGTGACGGACCGGCGGGTGGTGGGGCGGGGTCCGGCATCAGGCGCTGCGGGCCAGGGCGGTGTAGTACTCGCGGGTGATCTCGTCGGGGATCAGGTCCGCGCGGGCCGCGTACACCTGCGCCCAGGGACTCCCGGCGCGGTGGGTCAGGCGCGAGAGTTCCAGGCCGTCCATGCTGCCGTAGGCGCTCCAGACGCTGCGGATCACCTCGGCCGCGTCCGGGTCGGCGTGCAGGTCCGGTTCGGACGGCGCAACCGGCAGCGGCGACTCGATGGGCTGCACGCCCCGCCCGCCCCAGCGTTCCCACAGGCGGCGGATGACCGGGCCATTCTTCCAGGCGTGTACGGTGTTGTACGTCAGGGGGCGGCCCAGCAGGGCCAGCGCGTAGCCGTGCGCGATGAACACCAGTTTGTGCACCTGCATCTGCGTCAGGTGCCGCCCCTCGCGGCGGGCGAGTTCGATGAAGGCGTTCGCCACGACCTCGGCGGCGTACCCGCCGGGGGGCAGCGCGGCGGGCCAGGGGGTGACGGGCTCAGGGTGGGTCATGGCGAAAACCTCCTTTCCCGGCCGGTCGGACCCGCCGGGGGTTCTGTCCTCAGCGTAACACGGCAGAGCTGGAAGGGGTGGGATCGGTGGCGTCCAGCGTGCCCAGGTACGCCTTCGTCAGGTACGCCAGTTGCACGTGGGCCTCCGCGCCGCCCGGTTCCACGGTTGCGTGAGCATCGAACGCTGCGTCCAGCGCCGAGCGCAGGGCCGGGAACTCCGGCGAGTCCGGCGCGGGCAGGTAACTCACGCTGCCCGCCAGCGCATGCAGCGCCGCGCGCGTCAGGGTGTGCGCGTGCGTCCACTCGCGCACCTCGAACCCGCCGGGCATGAACAGCGGCAGGTCGTCCTCCGGCACGCGCAGTTGCAGGGGATCGTCGTCCGTGAAGGCCCGCACGACCTCGCCGTATGCGCGGTTGAACGGCGCGCTGTCCTGTGCGGCCCGCCAGTCGTTCCAGACGAACAGCACCCGCCCGCCCGGAACCAGCACCCGCCGGAACTCGGGGGTCGTGCGCGCCGGGTCGAACCAGTGGGCCGCCTGCGCCGCCGTGATCAGCCCCACCGACGCGCCCGCCAACCCGGTCGCCTCGGACGTTCCGGCCTGCACGGTCAGGCCCGGCACGCCACGCAACCCCCCGCCCAGCGCGGCGCGCATGTCCGGGTTGGGTTCCACGGCCGTCACCGCCGCGCCGTGCGCCAGCAGCAGGCGCGTGAACAGGCCGGTGCCCGCGCCGATATCCGCGACCCGTGCATTCAGCAACCCCAGGTCACGCAGCCACGCGCCCAGCGCGTCCGGATAACCGGGGCGGGCCTGCGCGTACACGTCCGCGCGGCCCAGAAAGCGCGCCGGGTTCAGCACGCTGGAATCGGCCGTCTGTTCGGGCATCAGGTCAGACATACCCTCATCCTGGCATGGCGACCCGCACGGCGCGGGAGCACCTGCGCAGCCTCAGGCGGACGTGTCCGGCGTGACCGGAGGTTTCTCCAGACGGACCGGGGCGACGCTGGCAGGCCGGGCAGGTTCGCTGCCGCCACGCGCCCGCAACGCCGGACGCCACGCACTCGTCACGAAATACACCAGTCCCGCCAGCAGACCCGTCACCAGCAGAAACCACAGCAGGCGCCCCAGCACACCCACAGCGCCCACCAGCACGGCACCCAGGCCCACCAGCACCTGACCGATCAACCACACCAGCGCCAGCGCCGTGACCGCCAGCAGAATCACGCCCGCCAGGGCAAGCAGCAGTCGTGTCATACCGCGCAGTCTAGCAAGCGGGCGGATGGCGGATGGCGGATGGCAGATGGCAGATGGCAGATGGCAGATGGCAGATGGCAGATGGCAGATGGCAGATGGCAGCGTGTGCGCGATCCGGCGGCTCCTGTCAAGCCCTTTGCTCCTGTCCGTGCCGTACCCTGTCGGGCGTGAGGATTGTCGAGACGGAGCTGCTGGTGGTCGGCGGCGGTGTGGCGGGTGCGTACGCGGCCCTGACGGCGCGCAGTTACGGGGCGGATGTGGTGCTGGCCTGCAAGACGCCGCTGACGGGCGGTTCGACCCGCTGGGCGCAGGGCGGCATCGCGGCGCCACTGGCGCAGGGGGATGAGGACGCGCATGCGCTCGACACCCTGAAGGCCGGACGTGGCCTGTGCGAGCCGGAGGCGGTGCAGGCGTTCGTGCGGGACGCCCGGTCGCACGTGGAGACCCTGCGGGACCTGGGCGTGACGTTCAGCCCGCACGTGACGCTGGAAGGCGGGCACAGCCGGGCCAGGATCCGGCACACGGGCGACTCGACGGGGCACTCGATCAGCCTGGCGCTGGCCGGGGCGCTCGGAGCGGCGCGGGGTCCGGCGCTGAACGTGCTGGAGGGCGCGTTCGTGCGGAACCTGCGGGTGTCCGGGGGTGCGGTGGTGGGCGTGGACCTGCTCACGCCGGACGGGCCCGTGAGGGTGCGGGCCGGGGCGGTGCTGCTGGCGACCGGGGGGTTCGGGCGGCTGTACCCGGTGACGACCGCGCCGCCCGAGGGTACCGGGGACGGGCTGGGGCTGGCGTGGCAGGCGGGCGCGGCGCTGCGGGACCTGGAGTTCGTGCAGTTCCACCCGACGGCCGTGGTGCGGGGCGGGGCGGCGTTCCTGGTGACGGAGGCCGCGCGCGGCGAGGGTGGGCGGCTGCTGAACGCACGGGGCGAGCGGTTCATGGAACGGTACGATCCGGCGCACGAACTCGCGCCGCGTGACGTGGTGGCCCGCGCCATCGCCGCCGAGATCGCCGCGACGGGCCGGGTGGACCTGGACCTGCGGCACCTGGGCGCGGCGTTCGTGCGCTCGCGCTTCCCGACGGTCACGGCGTCCCTGGCGCCACTGGGCCTGGACCTGGGCGCGGACCTGATCCCGGTGCAGCCGGCGGTGCATTACACGATGGGGGGCGTGCAGACGGACGTGCAGGGCCGCGCGGGCGTGCCGGGCCTGTACGCGGCGGGCGAGGTGGCGTCCAGTGGCCTGCACGGCGCGAACCGGCTGGCCAGTAACAGCCTGTCCGAGGGGCTGGTGTTCGGCGCGCGGGCGGCGCGGGCAGCCCTGGCGGTCCTGAAGCCGGTGCCAGCGCGCACGGAGGCACTCCCGGCACCGCTGGTGGACCCCGCCTGCCTTCCCGCACTGCGGGCAGCCGTGGCGGACGCGGCGGGGTTGCGGCGCGACGGGACGGCGCTGCGGGCCGCGCTGGACGCCTGGGCGTGGCCGGTGACGACCACCGAGTCCCGCGAGAGCCTGGAGGCCGGGCATCTGGCCCTGATCGGAGAGCGGGTGTTGCGGGCGGCGCTGGACCGCGAGGAGTCGCGCGGCGGGCATCACCGGACGGACTTTCCGGGCGAGGCGGCGGGCGCGGTGCATTCCATGCAGTCGCGCGCGCTGGGGGAAACGGTGGCGCGGGTGCCGGTGGGCACGGCGGTTCCTGCCACTTCTGTGCTAGGGTCTTCCGCGTGAAATCCCGCACAACGTCACCGCTGGGGGCCGCCCCATGCTGAGCCTCGACGAGCGCCTGCGCGCCGCCCTGGCCGAGGATATCGGCCGGGGGGACGCCACGACCCTCGCCACCATTCCCGCCTCGCAGGGGGCCACCGCCGAGTTCCTGCTGAAGGAACCGGGCGTCCTGAGTGGCCTGGAGGTCGCCACGCGCGTCTTCGCGCTGGTGGACCCGGCCGTGACGGTCACCTGGACCGCGCGGGACGGCGAGGCCCGCACGCGCGGCCCGATCGGCACGGTGAGCGGCGCGGCCCGCAGCCTCCTGACCGGCGAACGCCTCGCCCTGAACCTGATGCAGCGCCTCTCGGGCGTCGCCACGCAGACCCGGCGCTACGCGGACGCGCTGGGCGGCGGGCACACGCGCCTGCTCGACACCCGCAAGACCACCCCGCTGTGGCGCGACCTGGAGAAACAGGCGGTGCGGCACGGCGGCGGGTTCAATCACCGCGCGGGCCTGGACGACGGCATCCTGATCAAGGACAACCACGTGGCCGCCGCCGGGAGCATCACGGAAGCCATCCGCCGCGCCCGCGACCACAGTTACCTGCTGAAGATCGAGTGCGAGGTGCCGGACCTCGCGGGCCTGGAGGAAGCCCTGCACGCCCGCGCCGACCGCGTGCTGCTGGACAACATGAGCGACGAACTGCTGGCCCAGGCCGTGGCCCTGCGAGACCGCCTCGCGCCGCACGTGACGCTGGAAGCCAGCGGCAACATGACCCCCGAACGCCTGCCGCGCGTGGCGGCCAGCGGCGTGGACTTCGTGAGTGCCGGGGCGCTGACGCACTCGGCGCCCGCGCTGGACATCAGCCTGAACTTCCTTCCCACCCCACACACCCCTGCACCCGAGGACCTGTCATGACCGACCTGCCCAACACGGCCCCCACCCCCCGCCCCGTCACGGAACGCCCCGACCCGGCCAGCACCCCGGTCGTCCCGCGGCCGCAGACGCCCAACCGCGACCTGCTGCAACTGGAAGTCATGCCGGACGAATCGCAGATCCGCGCGGACATCGAACGCCTGCGCCGCGAGAAGAACGCCGTGATCATCGCGCACAACTACCAGCGGCCCGAGGTGCAGGCCGTGGCCGACTACGTGGGCGACTCGCTGGGCCTGTCCCGGCAGGCCGCGAAGACCGACGCGGACGTGATCGTGTTCGCCGGCGTGCACTTCATGGCCGAAACCGCCGCCATCCTCAACCCGGACAAGACCGTGCTGCTGCCCGACCTGCGCGCCGGGTGCTCGCTGGCCGACACCGTCACCGCGCAGGGCATCCGCGACTGGAAAACGCAGAACCCCGGCGGACTGGTCGTCACGTACGTGAACACCACCGCCGACGTGAAAGCCGAGAGCGACTACTGCTGCACCAGCGGGAACGCCGTGCAGATCGTGCAGAACCTCCCGGCAGACGTGCCGGTCCTGTTCGCCCCGGACCGCTTCCTGGCGGCGCACGTCATCCGCGAGACCGGCCGGGCCATGGACGTCTGGGACGGCGCCTGCCACGTCCACGAGGCCATCCGCCCCGAGGACGTCACGGACCAGCAGGCCGCGTACCCGGACGCCGAACTGCTCATCCACCCCGAATGCGGCTGCTCCACCAAAATCCTGGGCGCCCTGCCGGAATTGCAGCTGTACTCCACCGAGGGCATGGTCCACCGCGCCCGCGAGAGCGCCGCGCAGGAATTCATCGTCGTCACCGAGACCGGCATGGTCACCCGCCTGGAACACGACGTGCCCGACAAGACCTTCATTCCGGTCAGCCGCACCGCCTGCTGCGAGTACATGAAGATGATCACCCTGGAGAACATCCGCGACGCACTGGAGAACCTGCAACCGCGCGTGACTGTTCCCGCCGACATCCGCGAGAAGGCCCTGGTGCCCATCGAACGCATGCTCGCCATCGGGTAACCCCGCAGCCGCAGACAGGCCCGCCACGCCGCTCCGGTGGGCGGGCCTGTCTGTGGCTGTGGGCAGAGCATGTAAACAGGGAGGCCCGGACGCAGCGTGTGCGGTCCGGGCCTCCCTCCCTTGCCGTGTGGCTTATGCCTTGCGGGCTTTCATGTTCTCGATGATCTTGTCACCGAACTGGCTGGTCTTGACTTCGGTGGCGCCTTCCATGTTGCGGGCGAAGTCGTACGTGACGACGCGCTGCTGGATGGTGTCGTCCAGGCCTTTCAGGATCAGGTCGGCGGCCTCGGTCCAGCCCATGTAGCGCAGCATCATCTCGCCCGAGAGGATCACGGAGCTGGGGTTGATGACGTCCTTACCGGCGTACTTGGGGGCGGTACCGTGCGTGGCTTCGAAGATGGCGTGGCCGGTCACGTAGTTGATGTTCGCGCCGGGGGCGATGCCGATCCCGCCGACCTGTGCGGCCAGCGCGTCGCTGACGTAGTCGCCGTTCAGGTTCAGCGTGGCGATCACGTCGTAGTCGGTGGGGCGCAGCAGGATCTGCTGGAGGAAGTTGTCGGCGATGACGTCCTTGATGACGATGCCGTTCGGGAGCTGGCACCAGGGGCCGCCGTCGATCTCGACCGCGCCGAATTCACGTTTGGCGAGTTCGTAGCCCCAGTCGCGGAAGCCGCCTTCCGTGAACTTCATGATGTTGCCCTTGTGGACGATGGCGACGCTCTTGCGGCCGTTGTCGATGGCGAACTGGATGGCGGCGCGCACGAGACGCTCGGTGCCTTCGCGGCTGACGGGCTTGATGCCGAACGAGCTGGTGTCGGGGAAGCGGATCTTGGTGACGCCCATCTCGCGGGTCAGGAAGCCGCGGACCTTGTCGGCCTCGGGCGTGCCGGCCTTGTACTCGATGCCGGCGTAGATGTCCTCGGTGTTCTCGCGGAAGATGACCATGTCCACGTCTTCGGGGCGCTTGACGGGGCTGGGCACGCCCTTGAAGTACTGGACGGGGCGCACGCAGGCGTACAGGTCGAGTTCCTGGCGCAGCGCGACGTTGATGGAGCGGATGCCCGTGCCGACCGGGGTGGTCAGCGGGCCCTTGATGCCGAACAGGTACTCGCGGAAGGCGTCCAGGGTGCCCTGGGGCAGCCACTCGTTGGCGCCGTACACTTCGAGGCTCTTCTCACCGGCGTAGACTTCCATCCACTCGATCTTCTTCTCACCGCCGTAGGCGATCTCGACGGCGGCGTCGAGGACGCGCACGCTGGCTTTCCAGATGTCGGGGCCGGTGCCGTCGCCCTCGACGAAGGGAATGATGGGGTGGTTCGGCACGCTGAGCTTGCCGTCTTGCATCGTGATCTTCTCGCCCTGCGTGGGCACCTTGATGTGGTTATCCATGACGGGAATCACTGTACCCCAGTCGCGTGAGCGGGGAGTTGGTGTCCGTGTTACCCGAAGGGTTCAAGGCGCGATCTGGACGCAGTTCAGAGTTTGGTGGGTGTCCGGCCGGGGCGGGATCGGCCGCGCTCAGGGCGGGCGCGTGCCCTCATGAAGGATTGCCTTCGGGTTCCTGGGGGACTCCTGAACGTTCCCTCACCGCAGGCTCGGCCCGCTGCCTGATGCTGGGCACACCCAAGAGGGCCAACCCAAGAGGGAATTCAACTTGCAGGAGGTTCACAATGAGTGATGACAAGAGCACTGCCGGGAACATGCTGGACGCCGCCAAGGCCAAGGTCAACGAGGGCGCCGACCGCCTGCGTGAAGCGGGGCATGACGTCGCGCACGCCGTGACGGGCGACGCGCACCACAAGGCCGAAGCCCTTGAGGACCGCGCCAAGGCCGAGGTTCATAACGCCGAAGCGAACGCCGAGTACACCGAAGGCAAACGCGAAGCGACCGACGGCGACGGCCACTGATCCCGGACTGACCTCCCACCGGACCCCGCGTGGTCCGCACCAGCTTCCCCCTGCGGGAGGCTGGTTTTTTCATGCCTGCGGGACGCGAAGTGCGTACACTGCCGGGCATGACTTCAACCCAGCGGCGTGTGTCACGCCGGGCACAGCACAAGTTGGGTGGAACGGGCGCCAAGGTCACGGCCCGCAACACCCTGATCGCCTACGCCTTCATGCTTCCGTTCCTGATCCTGCTGGTCGTGTACCACACGTGGCCCGTGATTTTCGGTACGTACCTGGCGTTCACGAAGTACAACATCATCTCGCCGCCGCAGTGGGTGGGCCTGGCGAACTTCCGGGAACTGCTGGCCGACGAGCAGTTCTGGTCGGGGCTGACCAACAGCCTGAAGTACATCCTGGTCGTGCCGGTCATTCAGGTGATCGCGATTCTGGTGGCGCTGCTGGTGAACCGGCCCCTGAAAGGCATCGGGTTTTTCCGCACGGCGTACTACGTGCCGGTCGTGACGAGCTTCGCGGTAGTGGGCCTCATCTGGAACTGGATGTACCAGCAGGGCGGGCCGGTCACGGCCGTCCTGGGATTCCTGGGCCTGCCGCAGAACGGCAGTTTCCTGAACAACCCGGCCACGGCGCTGTACGCGGTGATGTTCGTGACGCTCTGGAAGGGCATCGGGTACTACATGGTGCTGTACCTCGCGGGATTGCAGGGCATCAGCCCGGAGCTGGAGGAAGCGGCCACCATCGACGGCGCGACCCGCACGCAGGTGTTCTGGAACATCACGCTGCCGGGGCTGCGGCCCACGATTCTGGTGTGCAGCCTGATGTCCACCATCAGCGCCATCAAGGTGTTCGAGGAGATCTACGTGATGACGCAGGGCGGCCCGGCCGGCAGTACGTACTCGGCGCTGTTCTACACGTACTCGCGGGCGTTCGTGGACTTCCAGTACGGGCTGGCGGCCGCGGCCGGGATCATCATCGCGGTCATCAGCATCCTGTTCGGCCTGATCAACTTCAAACTGACGCGCGGAGGGAAAGTCGATGCCTGACCTGATACGGATTCCGTTTGTTTCGCCCTCCACCCGGAAGGGCGCCGGGTTGCCAACTCCACGTCCGAAACCCGTTTCTCTCCTTCTCGCATCCGCTCGGACCCAGTGGCCTTTGCAGTCCATTCAATCGGAGTCCGTATGACCTCTCCCCTGCCCGCCGCGACCGCCCCCATGAGCGCCGAGGAGCACGCCCGGCTGGCCGCGCAGCTCAAATCGCGCCGCGTGGCCCGGCAACGCGTGCAGAACGTCCTGGCGTACGCGGTGCTGATCGTGATCGCGCTGATCATGCTCTACCCGTTCTACTGGACGCTGATCACGTCGTTCGAACCGACCGGGAACATCTACGAGGCGAAGATCCTGCCCAAGGGTGTGTCCCTGCGCAACTACGCCGAGGTGTTCAGCGGGACGACCGTGCCGTTCTGGCGCCTGATCCTGAACTCGCTGGTCATCTGCGTGCTGGGCGTGACCATCACGACCACCCTGGCGACCCTGGCCGCGTACCCACTGGCCAAGATGCGCTTTCCGGGCCGGGACCTGATCTTCTACGCGATCCTGATCCTGATGGTCCTGCCGAACGAGGCGGGACTGATCGTCAACTACATCACGACCATCAAACTGGGCCTGCTGCAACAGACCAACCCGGTCATTGACGCGGTCCGTCAGTACATGGCGGTGGTCCTGCCGGGCGCAGCCAGCATCATCGGGCTGTTCCTGCTGCGGCAGGCATACCTGGGCGTCCCGCAGGAACTGATCGAGGCCGCCCGCATCGACGGGGCGCGCGAACTGACCATCTGGCGGCGCATCATGCTGCCGCTGGCCCTCCCCACCATCGTGGCGTTCGCCATCCTGGAATTCGTGGCGTACTGGAACTCGTTCCTGTGGGCGCGGATCATGCTGCCCGACAAGAACATGCTGCCCCTCTCGGCGGGCCTGCTGGAACTCAGCAGCACCTTCAGCACGAACAGCCGCGCCGTCATGGCGGGCGCCGTGATCACGATCATCCCGATCCTGATCGTGTTCCTGATGGGCCAGAAGTACTTCATGAAAGGCCTGGAAGGTGCGGTGAAAGGCTGATGCTGGCGCTGCCACGACTGCTGACGCGGCCACGACGCCGGAAGGACTTCTACGTGAACGCCCGCGCCGTGATCGAACGCAGCGGCCCCCACGGGCGAGAGGTCCTGCTGCAACGCCGCGTGAAACCCGGGCAACCCAGACGCCTGGAATTTCCCGGCGGGCAACTCGACCCCTTCGAGGGCATCACGGACGCCCTGGCCCGCGAGGTCCGCGAGGAAACGGGCCTGACCGTCACCGACTACCTGACGGACCTGCGCGGCACCGTCACCGTGACCCCGGCCGCCGAGGTGGAGTGCCTGACGCCCACTTTCGTGTACCAGACCCGGCGCGGGCCGGTGGACAGCGTGGGCTTCTTCTTCCGCGTGCAGGCCAGCGGCGACCTGACGGAGCGCGGCGACGGGGCCGCCGGTCACGAGTGGGTACCGCTGGCTGAGGTCCGCCGCCGCTTTCAGGACGCGCCGGACACCTTCGACTGGCTCACGCAGGCGGCGCTGAGGCACCTGCTGACGCACGACTGGCGGGACGCGTGACCGGGGGCACCCTCCCCTACCGGACGCTGGGCCGCGAGTGGGACGTGATCGTGGCGGGGGGCGGGACGGCCGGGGCGGTCGCGGGGGTCGCGGCGGCCCGGTCGGGCGCGCGGGTGCTGGTCGTGGAGGCGCAGGGCAGTCTGGGCGGCACGGGCACGAACGCGTGGGTGACGCCGCTGATGCGGAACGTGTCGGGCGGGCAGAACCTGAACCTGGGCCTGACGGACGAGATCAAGGCCCGCCTGCGGGCGCGGGGGGACGGCGCGGTGGACGCGCACGGGAACGACAACTGGTTCAATCCGGAGGGCCTGAAGTTCGTGCTGGACGACCTGCTGGCCGACGCGGGGGCGGAGGTGCTGTTTCACACGCAGGTGGTGCAGCCCGTCATGGATGGGGACAGGATCGGGGCGCTGGTCGTACACAACAAGGGGGGCTTGCAGGCGCTGCGGGCGCGGGTGTTCATCGACGCGACCGGGGACGCGGACGTGGCGGCGGAGGCGGGCGTGCCGTTCCAGGCGGGTGATGAGGACGGGGTGCATCAGGCCATGAGTCTGCGGTTCTCGCTGGCGGGCGTGGATACGGGGCGGCTGCGTGACTTCCTGAACGGCGCGGGGCAACCGCAGGACGGGCCGGAGTTCCTGCATTTCTGGATGGTGTGGGGCCGCCGCAGTTCGCTGGAGGGCCTGTTCCGGCAGGCGGTGGCGGACGGGGTGCTGCTGGAGCGGGACGGGGATTACTTCCAGGCGTTCAGCGTGCCGGGGCGGCCCGGAGAGTTGAGTTTCAACTGCCCGCGTATCCGCGCGGACCTGAACGACGGCGCGGACCCCTGGCAGCTCAGCGAGGCGCAACTGGACGGGCGGGCGGCCGTGACGCGTCTGACGGACTTCTGCCGCCGGTTCCTGCCGGGCTGCGAGAACGCGTTCGTGGGGGTGGTCGCGCCGATGGTGGGTGTGCGCGAGACGCGGCGCATCGAGGGCGAGTACACGCTGGGCGTGACGGACATCCTGGACTGCGCGCGCTTCGAGGATTCCATCTGCCGGAATCACTACCCGGTGGACATCCACTCGGTGAAGGGGGGCGCGCGGCTGCTGCACGAGCGGGAGGGCAGCGCGCCGTACTTCGCGCCGGACGCGTACCACGAGATTCCGTTCCGGGCGCTGGTGCCGCGCGGCGTGGTGAACCTGCTGGTGCCGGGGCGCGCGGCGAGCAGTACCTTCGAGGCGCAGTCCGCGATTCGCGTGCAGCAGAACTGCCACACGATGGGCGAGGCGGCCGGGATCGCGGCGGCGTGGGCGGCGCGGGATCACGCGGGGCAGGTGCGGGCGGTGGACGTGCAGGCCCTGCGGGCCGAGATGCGCGCGCGGGGAGGGAACGTATGACGGGCAGAGTTGAAGTGAAGCCGGGAACGCTGCTGCTGGTGCGGCACGCGCGGGCGACCGGGCAGGAACCGCACGCCCCGCTGACCCCGGACGGCGAGGCGGCGGCGCAGGAGTTGGCTTCTTCGCTGGCCGGGCTGGGTGTCACGCGGATCGTCAGCAGCCCCTGGGTGCGGGCGGCGGCGACGGCGCGTCCGCTGGCAGATCGGCTGGGCCTGCCCGTCACGACGGATCAGCGCCTGACCGAGCGGGTCCTGAGCGGCGCATCCCGCGCCGACTGGCGCGAGCGGCTGCGGGAGAGTTTCGCGGACGACACCCTGTGCCTGCCGGGCGGCGAGTCCGGCGCGGCGGCCCGCGCCCGCATTCAGGCGGCGCTGGCGGACGCGCGCGACCCGGCGGGCGTGGTGGCCGTGGTCACGCACGGGAACCTGCTGGCGCTGGCACTGGGCCTGACCTTCGGGGACTGGGCGACGCTGCGTAACCCGGACGTGTGGGCGGCACGTCCGGACGGTCAGGCCATGCGGGTGGAGGCGTGATCCGCGCGTTCGATCCGGCCGACCCGCACGCGGCCCCGCTGGTGGGCGGTGGGCCGTACCGGGTGGTGCGCCGGGTGCTGGCGGGCGTGCCGTGCCTGCTGGAACTGCCGCCCGAGGGGCAACCGGTCACGGCGCTGTGCGTGGTGTACCACGGGGCCTGGGCGGCCAAGGAGGGCAAGCTGGGCGTGTACGCGGCCCTGGCGGCGGGCCGTGCGGGTGTGGACGGTGCGGGTGTGGACGGTGCGGGGGTGGGCGGCGCGGCGGTGCTGCTGCCGGACGCGGCGCTGCACGGCGAGCGGCAGGGCGACACCCCCCCGGACCTGAATGCCCGCGAGTACGTGTGGGAGAGCGTGCGCCGCACGGTGGCCGAGGCTCCGGCGCTGCTGGAGGCGCTGCACACCCAGGCGGGCGCGGACCTCGGGCTGGACTTCGGGTCAGCATTCCGGAGTGTGCCGTTGTGGCTGGTGGGGTCCAGCATGGGCGGGTACGTGGCGCAGACGCTGCGGCACACCCTGCCGGACGCGGGCTTCCCGGTGGCGCGGACGGCGGCGCTGATCACGTCCGGCGTGTGGAATGAACCGCAGGTGCGCGTCCCGGCGCTGCGGGCCTTCCTCGACACCTACCGGCCGGTCACGCACATGGCGGAGTTGCCTGTCACGCCACTGCTGCTGGCCAGTGGCGAGGCGGACCCGACCTTCCCGCTGGCGGCGCATCACGCGCCCACGGCGGCGGCGTACCGGGCGGCGTTCGCGCAGGCGGGTGCAGATGCGGGTCTGGTCGAGCGCACCTTCGCGGGCGTCGGGCATTACACCAGCGTGCAGATGCGGGACGCCGTGCTGGACTTTCTGGAACCCGGTCGGCCGCCTGCCTGACCGGAGGCGTGGCGGTGCAGGTCGTGGCGGTGAAGGGCGTGGCAGCGCAGATCGTGATGGCGGCCCGGATAAATCCAGGCTGGGTGGCGGTGAATTCCGGCAGAACTCCCTGTTGCTACTTTCACTCCGCATGAGAGAGTTCTGTAAGCGGGGCCGTGACAGGATCAGGCGGTATGAACCACTCGGTCCGGCAGGAGGAGCCGACAGCAAGCCCCGCGTCGGTCACGCCCACGCCGCCCGTGCCCGCGCCGCCCGGCATTCCGGCGGGCGCGGGGGCCGCCGAGACCGGTTCGTTGACGGCGCGTGAGCAGGCGGTATTTGACCTGCTGCGCGTCAATCCGGGTCGCCTGTACACCCGCGCGGAAATCCTGGAGCGGGTGTGGGGCCTGGAGTTCAGCGGTGACGAGCGGGTGGTCGATGCGTACGTGAATCGCATCCGCCGCAAGCTGGAGGGCGCGGGAGGTGACGCGCCGCTCATCGAGACGGTGCGCGGCGCCGGGTACCGCTGCGCGCCCGGTGTGGGCGGTGGCCGCCGGGCGTGGCCGCACCTGTCGCAGTTGCCGGTCGAGGCGCAGGAACTCCTGTCACTCGTCAGTGCGTACGGCTCGGAGGCCAGTCCGGGCGCGATCTTGCAGGTCCTGCTGGACAACATGGGCCGCGTGCCGAACCTGAGCCGCGCGGCGCTGCTGAACGTCACGCCGCCCGTGCCGGAGGTGCTGGCCGCCGCCGGGACCGTGGACGGCCGGGACGGCCCCACGTTGCACGTGCCGCTGCCTGCCCAGCCGGGCGTGACGGTGGCGTTCACGGGGCTGCCCGGCGCCGAGTGGGATGCCGGAACGCGGGCGTACCTGCGGGGTGCGGCGCGCCTGGTGGGCGGTTCGCTGCTGCGGGCGCTGGACCTGCAGGCGGAACGGCGGGCGTATCAGCGCCTGCGGGAGCAGGTGCAGGTGCTGGAGGACCGGGCGCTGCGGTCCAGGCAGGACAGCGCGGCCCTGCTGTCTCTGACGCACCTGCTGGAAGGGGCGCGCGGCGTGCCGGACATCCTGAACGTGAGCCTGCCGGTCCTGGCGGAACTGGCAGGCACGGACGCCTGCGCCGCGTGGTTCCCGCATGCTGGCGGGCCGCCCGGTGTGGCCGTGCACCGCACGGGCCTGCCGCTGGGCATGCCCGACCCCGACCGGTTCACCCCTGACGTGCCCGGTCCCGATACACCTGGCGTGCTGAGCGTCGAGATCGGTGAGCAGACGCTGCGGCTGCTGCCGTTCTCGGTCACGGACGCGCCCGCACCTCCGGTCACGGGGCAGGAGGCCAGCGCGCTGCTGCCGGCCGCGGCGCGCTGCGTGGCCCTGGCCCTGTCTCAGGCGACGCTGCTGCGCGCCCTGGAACGCTCGGCCCTGACGGACGAGTACACCGGCCTCGGGAACCGTCAGGCGTTCCTGGCGGACCTGCACGCCGAGGTGGCGTTCGCGGCGCGGCACGGCGCGCGGTTCGCGGTGACGCTGGTGGACCTGGGGAACATCCGGTACCTGAACGCCACGGCCGGGTACGCCGGCGGGAACGACCTGATCTCGCGGCTGGCGCGGACCCTGCGGGCCGTGACGCGCGCCGAGGACCGCGCCTACCGCCTGAACGGCGCGACGTTCGCGTTGCTGCTGCGCTTCCCGTCGCAGGAGGCGGCGCCGGAAGCGGCGGGCGACCCGGCCGTCCGTGGCTGGCAGGAGCGGCTGGGCGGGGCGCTGTCGCACCTGCGGCGGGGCGCGCCCGTGCCGCTGGACCTGCATACCTCGCTGGTGGTGTGTCCGGAGGACGCTGCGGGTACCTCCGACCTGTTCCGGCTGGCGCTGGACCGCCTGAGTCCCGCCCAGTGGCCGGAGCAGCCGCCAGAGCAGCCGCGCGGGCCGACCCCCGCGACGGTCCGGCCGCCCCTGAACCCTGGTCTGAACGACGGGGACGGTGAATGACAGAGATGCTGGATAACGTGCGGGCCGCCGTGACGGTCAGCAGCGGGCCGCTGACGGACCTGCGCGCGCACGCCGCACGCTGCGCCGCGCTGGCCGAACAGTCCAGCCCGGACGCCCTGAACGAACTGCTGCACGCCGCGACCGATTACGTGAACGCCGCGCACGCCGCCGCCGACGAGGCAGCCGAGATCGAGGGCCTGTCCCTGATGGCGGGCGCCGCGCAGCGCAGCGGGCAACTGCGGCTGGCAGTGGAGTGCCAGCAGCGGGAACTGGACCTGCGGGCGCGGCGTGGGGACCGGGCCGGGCAGGCGCACTGCCTGAACAACATCGGGATGCTGCACGCGAACCTGGGCGCGCACGCCGACGCGCTGGCCGCCCTGCACGGCTGCCAGCAACTGTGCGACCAGTACCAGGAACTGCCGGACGAACTGCGCGGCGCGTGCAGCGTGAACATCGCGCACTCGTTCCTGCTGATGGGGCAGCCCTCGCACGCCCTGACGTTCCTGCACCCCGGCCTGGACACCGCGCGCCGCTGCGGGGACGTGCAGACGGAACTGGCCGCGCTGGGCATCCTGGGACTGGCGCACAACGAACTGCGGAATACCGAACTGGCCGCCCGGACCCTGCTGGACGCCATCGAACTGGCGCGCATGCACGACCAGACGCCGCACCTGATCGACCTGTTCGACAACCTGGGGCAGGTGCACCTGAACCTCGGGGACGCCGCGCAGGCCGAAGCGATGTTCCAGCAGTCGCTGTACTGGGCCGAGGAGACCGGCGACGTGCACGGCCGCGTGAACGCCCTGCTGAGCCTGGGCCGCGCCGCGTTCAGCCGTCAGGACGTCCAGGCGGCCCTGGCCCAGCTGACCGGCGCGCTGCAACAGGCGCGGCAGTACGACCTGAATGCCTCGGCCCTGACGATCCTGACCACCCTCGTTCACGGTCTGGAGCAGCAGGACCGTCCCGCCGACGCGTACCCGTTCCTGCGGGCGCTGCGGGAACTGGAACGGCAACTGTTCACCGAGGACAGCGAGCGGCAGGTGCAGTCGCTGCGCAGTCAGTTCGAGGCGGAACGCGCCCGGCACGACGCCGACGTGTACCGGCAACTGAACGAGGCGGCGCAGCACGCCCGCCTGCAGGCCGAGGAGACCGTGCGGGTCCGCACCGCCGAACTGGAAGCCGTGCAGATCGAGATCGTCACGCGGCTCGGCATGGCCGCCGAGTACCGCGACGACCGCACCGGGCAGCACACGCGCCGCGTCGGGGAACTCAGCGGGCAGCTCGCGCAGATGATGGGCCTGCCGCCCGAGGAGGTCGACCTGATCCGCTGGGCGGCGCGCCTGCATGACATCGGCAAGATCGGCGTCAGTGACGACATCCTGCTGAAGACCAGTCCGTACACCCCGGAAGAATTCGAGCGCATGAAACTGCACACCGTCATCGGCGCGAAGGTGCTGGAGGGCAGCACGTCCCGCCTGCTGCGCATGGCCGAGGAGATCGCCCGCACGCACCATGAGCGCTGGGACGGCGCCGGTTACCCCCGCCAGCTCAGCGGCACGGACATCCCCATCTCCGGGCGGATCGTGGCGGTCGCGGACGTGTTCGACGCCCTGACATCCGAACGGCCGTACAAGGACGCCTGGACGGTCAAGGACGCCCTGAACGAGATGCAGCGCGGCAGCGGCACGCAGTTCGACCCGGAGATCGTGGAACGCCTGATCATGATGGTCAGCAGCAACCAGCCGGAACTCAAGCCCATGCTGGCCCCCCGGCTGCACCCGGACCTGCACGCCGCACCCAGCGCGCAACCCGGCGACGGGCACGCCCGTGAAGCGCAGCAGCTGATCGAGCAGGCCTGGAACATGCGTCAGAGCGACCCCAAGGGCGGCGCCGTGATCGCCCGGCGCGCCCTGGACGCCGCGCGCCGCTGCGGGGACGACCTGACCCTGGGCCTCGCGCAGCGCACCAGCGGCTTCTACTGCTTCATGGCCGGCCAGTACGAGGAAGCCCTGACGCACCTCTCGCAGGGCACGGACATCGGCATCCTGTGCGACAACCGCGCCCTTCAGGCCGACTGCGCGAACTTCACGGCCGCCGTGTACTCGAACCTTCAGGATTACGAGAAGGCCGCCGATCACCTCGCGGTGGTCCTGCGTATCGCCCGCGAGGACCACGACCGCCTGCGTGAAGCGCACGCCCTGCACAACCTCTCGAACCTGTACTACCACAACCGCGACCTCGACAAATCCATGGAACTGGTGCAGGCGGGCCTGGAACTGTACCGCTCGCTGAACCACACCAGCGGACTGGCGTTCGCGCTGAGCATGCAGGCCACCGTCGCCTTCGACCTGGGCCAGCCGGAGGTGGCCGCGCAGGCCGCGCAGGCCGCCATCGAGTACGCCGCGCAGGCCGGGAATCTCAGCGTGGGGAATACGGCCCTCGCCACGGCAGGTCAGGCCACCGCACGCCTGGGCGACACGGAACGCGGGATCGCCATGCTGCACGCCGCCATCGATGAGGCCCGGCAGAACGAACTGACCCTGCTGGAAGCCGGGCACCTGTACGAGCTGGGCCGGGTGTTGCAGAGCAGCGGTGACCTGCGGGCCGCCCAGGACTACTACCAGCAGGCGCTGGCACGCGCCGAGGCGCTGTCTGCGCGGGACGTCATGATGAACACGTACCTGCAACTGTCCGAGTTGTGCGCGGCCGAGGGACGACACCAGGAGGCGTTCGAGCTGTACCGGCGGCATCATGACGTGGAACGCGAGATTCACAGTCTGTCGGCAGCACTCAAGACGCGGGCCCTGATGACGCAACTGGAGGTCGAGCGGGTGAAGTCCGAGGCGCAGATCTACCGCCTGAAGACCATCGAGCTGGCCAGTGCCAACGAGGCGCTGGAACGCGTGAACACCGAGAAGAGCGGACTGGTGAACATGCTCGAGGAGCAGTCGCGCCTGCTGGAACGCCAGCTGTCCGAGGACGGCCTGACCGGGCTGTTCAACCGGCGGCACGTGGAGGGCGTGTTGCAGCACGAGTTCCTGCACGGGCGGGTCACGCAGGCGCCGCTGTGCGTGGCGATGGCGGACATCGACCACTTCAAGCAGATCAACGATCAGTTCTCGCATCTGGTGGGGGATCAGGTGCTGCGGGCCGTGGCGGCGCTGTTCCAGAACGCGGTGCGGCCCAGCGACAGCGTGGGCCGGTACGGGGGCGAGGAGTTCCTGTTCGTGTTCCCGAACACCACCACCGAGCAGGGGCAGCGGATCTGCGAGCGGGTACGGGAACTGGTGAACACCTACGACTGGTCCCAGATTCACCCGGCACTGACGGTGTCGCTGTCGATGGGTGTGGCGACCGACCCGCGCGTCCCGAACCACGAACGGCTGGTGTCGCTGGCCGACGAGCAGCTGTACCGCGCCAAGCGTTCCGGACGGAACCGGGTGTGCGTACTGACCGACGTGCCCGAAGCCTGACGGCCGCCGCGCCGCGTGGCGTCTCATCGCATTCCGTCTGTTTCGCTGACAACCCGCAATGGCGCTGGGTTGCCAGCTCCACGTCCGGAACCCGCTTCGGCTCCCACCCGCATCCGCTCGGAGTGAATGACCTTTGCAGCCCATTCAATCGGAGTCCGGTTGAGGGGGCGGGCGTCATAATCGGCCCGGTTTGTGACTTTTTTTGACTTTCCGCAGACCATGAAACGCCCGGCACCGTCCAGCACGTACGTGGACTCACCCGGCGGGGGCACCCGCCAGGGTGTTCCGCTGTCTCGGGGGCGTCATACTTGCCGCGCACACTGACCCTCGGAAGTTCCGGTACGTCTGCCCGCCGCATGCGCGGGCCACCGGAACGCGGAGGAAGCACCATGAAGAAGTCCACGACTGCCCTGTCCCGCCTGACCCTGATCGCCGCCGCGCTGTCCCTGGCCGCCTGCGGTCAGCGGTCCGCGCCGGCGCAGAGTGCACTGCCCGCACCGGCTGCCCTGGTGTCCGGCGGGCAGATCGCCACCGTGCGGATCGCGCCCGGCGTGACCCGGCAGGCGCTGCTGAGTGCCGCGCCCGGCACGCAGATCATCTCGTTCCACCCGGAAGGCGGTTACGCCATCCTGTCGGTGCCCGCCACCCTGAAAGCCGCCAGTCTGAACGGGCAGGGCCTGCAGGCGCTGGGCGTGAGCGCCCAGGACGTGACGCTGGAAGCCGATCAGGACCTGGCCGTGCTTGACGACAGTCCCGCCGAGGGCCTGGCCGACGGGCTGGGGGCCACCAACTGGGCCAATGGCGCCACCAACTGGGCCGGCGGGAACACCAACTGGGCCGGCGGCAACTCCTTCCTGAAGTCCAGTGACTGGGCCAACGTGCAGGAGTACTGGAACCTGATCAACCTGCCGCTGGCGCACCAGCTGGCGCCGGAACTCGGGCGGGGCGTGAAGGTCGCCGTGATCGACACCGGCATCGACCTGAACCACCCGCTGCTGCGCGGGCACATCGACACGGTGGGCGCGTGGGATTTCGTGGGCGGCGACGCCAACCCCCAGGAAGAGAAACCGGTCAACGGCCAGGGCAAGTACGGGCACGGTACGGCCGTGAGCGGCGTGGTGCTGCAGATCGCGCCGAACGCCGAGATCCTGCCCATGCGGGTCCTGAACCCGAATGGGCGCGGGCCGATGTCGCGGGTGTTGCAGGCCATGGACCGCGCGGTCGCGAGCGGCGCGCAGGTCATCAACCTGTCGCTGGGTTCCGCGCTGGACTCGCCCGCTCTGAACGCGGCGATCAGGGCGGCACTGGCGCAGGGCGTGGTGGTCGTGAACTCCTCGGGGAACAGCGGCACCGAAGGCATGGTGTACCCCGCACAGAACCTCATGACTGGCGTGTTCGCCATCAACAGCGGCCTGCTGGGGATCGGCAGCGTGGACATGAAAGGCATGAAGTCCAACTTCTCGACGTACAGCGCCCGCATGTCGCTGGCCGCGCCGGGCGAGAAGGTCGTGACCAGCTACCCGGACAACCAGCTGGCGTACGCGTCGGGCACGTCGTTCGCAGCGCCAGCCGTGTCGGGCGCGGCGGCGCTGGCCCTGTCGACCGCAGCGGTCGGCCTGAGTCCGGTGAACATCGCCACGAACCTGCGCCTGAGCGCCGCGCCCAGCCCGGACGTGACGTACAAGGCCAAGATGGGGCGCGGCGTGCTGAACGTCGGCGCGTTCCTGAGCAGGTACCGCTGATGAGTGCTGCGCCGCGTCCCGTTCCGCCGTACCAACGCCCGTTCCCGCTGCCGGTCGTTCCGGAACCGCGCCCGGCAGTGCAGGCTGCGAGCCGGGGCATCTGGAAGGACACCCGCCCGAAACCGATGTCCAGCTGATACAGACTCCGATTGACACGTTCCTCGCCTGCGCCCTGCCTGTCCCGGTGGGGCGCGGGTTCATTGTCGGCGTGCGTTCGTGGCAGGGTGTCGGCGCGCGTTCGTGGCAGGGCAGCTGCCGCTTTTGCTCTACCCTGCCGGGCATGACGAACGCCCGCGTGCTGCTGATCCCGCCGGACACCCGCCCTCCCACGCTGGACCTGCCGGTCGGGCTGGGCCGCATGACGGGCGCGGTCGTGGACGTGCCGCCCGCGCGGGCGCTGCCAGAGTTCTTCACGCCTGGGGATACGGGGGCGCTGCGGGGGTGGCTGCTGGAGCGGGCGGCCGGGGCGGACGCGCTGATCGTGTGCCTGGAGACGGTGTGTCTGGGCGGCATGATTCCGGCGCGGCGCGTGACGGACGGTCTGGACGTGGCGCTGGCGCGGCTGGAGGTGCTGCGGGAGGCGCGGGCGCTGAACCCGACGCTGCGGATCTACGCGTTCGGGGTGATCGTGCGGGTCGCGCATGACAACGATCCGCACGAGGAGAAGGCGTACTACGGGCAGTGGGGGCGGGAACTGCGGGCGTTCAGTGACGCGTTCGACCGGCACGCGCGGCACGGCGAGGCGCACCGGGAGGCGCTGGAAGCGGCGCGGGCGGCCGTGCCCGCCGAAGTACTGGCCGACTGGGTGGGCACGCGCGAGCGGAACCGGGCGCTGCACCTGGCGGCGCTGGACCTGCTGGCGGACGGCACGCTGGAGCACCTGTGCCTGACGCTGGACGACACCACGCCGTACGGGCTGGCGGCCTTCGACCGGCGGATGCTGGAGGCCCGCGCGGACGAACTGGGCGTCTGGGAGCGGCTGGACGTGTACCCGGGTGCGGATGAGGTGCCGTGCGCGCTGCTGGCCCGCGCGCTGCGCCCGGAGGTGGTGCCGGTGTGGGTGCGCTACAGCGGCGTGGGCGGGGCGGGCGCGGAACTGCTGTACGAGGACCGCCCGGCGGGCGAACTGGTGCGCGCGCACCTGCGGGCGGCCGGGTGCGTGCTGGCGGACAGTCCGGCCGGGGCGGCGTTCATCCTGGCGGTGAACACGCCGGGGGTGCGGCAGGCGCACCGGCAGCCGGATTTCGGGACGGTGGACACCCCGCACCGGCACCTGCCGGCGTTCGTGGACGCCGTGCGGGCCGACCTGCGGGCCGGGCGGGCGGTCAGCGTGGCGGACATCGCGTACCCGAACGGGGCCGAGGCGCGCCTGTGGACGCTGATGCAGGGGTTGCCGCTGGCGCAGCTGGCGGGGTTCAGTGCGTGGAACACGGCCGGGAACACGCTGGGATCGGCGGTGGCGTTCGGGAAGCTGGCCGCGCTCGTCACGGACCGGGCCGGGCACGCCGGGGCGCTGCTGGCGCGGGTGGTGGACGACGTGCTGTACCAGGGCGAGGTCCGCTCGCTGCTGCGGGCCGAGCTGGGGCAGCCCAGTCCCTTCGATCTGGGTGAGCAGCTCCACGCGGCAGACCGGCGGCTCCCGGAGTTGATGGCCCCGAGGGTGCAGGCCGTGTGGGAGCGGCACTTCGCGGGGCGCGGCCTGACGCTGGAACTGGGCGAGGCGCGGCTGGCGTGGCCGCGCCTGTTCACCGGGGTGTTCCCGCTGACGGTGCGTTCCGCCGGTGTGGACGACCGGCAGGTGGCCGGGGGGATCGTCCGAATGGCTGACGCGCCGCAGAAGAACTCCTGACACGCTGGGAGGCATGAGCACCCACCTGACCTCCCCCACCTCGCCGGCGCCCGGACGGTTCGGCGTGGCGGCCACGACCCTGACCGTGCTCCTGGCCGCCCTGACGCTGGGCGCGTGGGCGCAGGCGTTTTTCGGGGCGGACGCGGCGCTGCGGATCGGGAACCGTTCGGGCGGGGTAGTGTCGCGCCTTCAGGTGTGCCTGCCGGGCGGCGAGTGCCTGGAACGCGCCTCGCTGTGGCCGCACGAGTCGTGGCGGGTGCCGCTGCCCGAGGGGGTCACGCGGGCCGAGGTGAGCGTGCAGGGGCAGGGCCAGCGTCAGGCGCAGGGGCAATCGGTGTCGCTGGATTCCGGCCGCCCGGCGCAGCTGATCGTCACGCAGGGCGGCCAGATCGAGCAGCAGTGACGGCCGATCACGGGCGTTTCCGCGCGCGGCGCAGCGTGACAGAATGCACCCGTGTCTGATCAATCCGGTTCTGCCCGTTCCCTGACGGCCTCTCCCCTGCTGGACTCTGCCCTGCTGGACACGGCCCTGCCGGGCGCGTCCCTGCTGGCGCTGGACATCGGGGGCACCAGCCTGCGGGCGGCGCTGGTCACGGCGGACGGGCGCGTGCTGGAGCGCCTGGAGGCCCGCACGCCCCGCCCGGCCACTCCGGACGCGGTGCTGGCGGCCGTGACGGAACTGGCTGCGCCGCTGGCCGGGCAGGTGGGCGCGGTGGGTGTGGCGTGCGCGGGCGCGGTGGCGGGCGGGCGGGTCACGGCGACGGCGGCGCACACCTTTCCCGGCTGGACGGACGTGCCGCTGGCCCAGCGGGTCGCCTCGGGGCTGGGGTTGCCGTGCGCGGCCCTGAACGACGCGCGGGCCGCCGCGTGGGGCGAGGCGCAGGCCGGGGCGGGGCGAGGCGTGAACGAGTTCATGTTCGTGACGGTCAGTACCGGGGTGGGCGCGGGGCTGGTACTGGGCGGGCAGTTGCATCTGGCCGGAAACGGCCTGGACGCCGAGCTGGGCTTCGTGAGCGTCCCGGCGGCGTGGGGGCCGGGCGCGGCGGTGCCGGGGCTGGGGCGGCTGGGGCCGCTGGAGTTCGAGTCGAGCGGCACGGCGCTGGGCGCGCAGGCGGCGGCGCTGGGCTTCGGGGACGCGCGGGCGCTGTGCGACGCGGCGGACGCCGGGGACGCGCGGGCGCTGGAGGTGACGGGCCGGGCGGCGGCGCTGCTGGCCTGGAAGTGCGCGGACGTGGCGGCGCTGCTGGGCGTCACGCGGGTGGCGTTCGGTGGGAGCGTGGGGTTGCGGGCCGGGTTCCTGGGGCAGGTGCGCGCGGCGCTGGGTGCCTTCCCGGAGCGGTACCGGCCGGAGCTGGTGCACGCGGCGCTGGGCGCGGACGCGGGCCTGATCGGCGCGGCACTCTGGGCGGGCGGGTCAGGTGAGGGGGCCGCCCAGCGGTGAGCGGGCGGCGACGATCCAGCCGTCCTGCACGGTCGGGAATGGCGCCTGTAGCAGCGTGACCAGCAGGCTTTCCTGGTCCGGGGGTGCGGTGACGGGGTGCCAGTGTCCGGCGCACTGCACGTGAATGCGGTAGCGGCCGCTGCCGGGGTCGGGGTGCATCTGGTAGTTGCCGATGGGGTAGGTGCCGCTGGGCAGGGTGGGAACGTGCATGCTGTGACCTCCGGTCGGGGTGGGGGGACGGGGTGATGATGCTGGTGGCAGCGTGACCGGCGCGTGACTGCCGGTCATCAGCCACCGCACACTGCTTTTCAATTGCAAGGTTTCGGGGGCATCCGGGGGCCATGGCTCAGGCCATCAGCCCGGTTTTCTGCCGTCTGACAGCGTGTTTACGCCTGCCCGCGCGGCGTGTTAGCCTCACGGCACTTCAACCCCGCACGACCCAGAGGAGACCGATGACCACCACCCATCTGGAAGGCCTGCTGCCTTTCGAGCACGAGCCGTACCACACCTTTCAGGACGAGGCGGTCGCCGCCCGCCAGCGCGACGCCTTCCGGGCCGTGCGCGAGGCGTACGCGGGCCGCACCTTCCCGCTGATCATCGCCGGGCAGGACGCCCAGGGGGACGGCACCTTCGCCGTGCGCAACCCCGCCGACACCAGAGAAACGCTGTGGCACTTCCAGAACGCCACGCCCGCACAGTTGCAGCAGGCCGTGGCCGCCGCGCAGGACGCCTTCCTGGAATGGCGCCGCACCGACCCGCTGCAACGCGCCAGCATCTTCAAACGGGCCGCCGAGCTGCTGCGCGCCCGCCGAATGGAATTTAACGCGGTCATGACGCTGGAGAACGGCAAGAACTGGGCCGAGGCGGACGGCGAGGTGGCCGAGTCGGTGGACCACTTCGAGGTCTTCGCGCGTGAAACGCTGCGCTGGGCGCAGGGCAAGGCCGTGTACCCCATGCCGGACGAGCACGTGACGACCGTGTACGAACCGCTGGGCGTGGTGGCCTGCATCAGCCCGTGGAACTTCCCGAGTGCCATTCCGCTGGGCATGGCGCTGGGCGCACTGGCCGCCGGGAATACGGTGCTGTGGAAACCCGCCGGGGAGACGCCGCTCTCATCGTACCTGATGGTCGAACTGCTGTTCGAGGCGGGCCTGCCCCGGGGCGCCGTGCAGTTCCTGACCGGCACGGACGACGTGCTGGGCGACCCGCTGGTGGATCATCCGGGCGTGCGCATGATCGCCTTCACCGGCAGCAAGGAGATCGGCTGCCGCATCTACGAGCGGGCCGCGCGGGTGCAGCCGGGCCAGCGGTGGCTCAAGCGCGTGATCGCCGAGATGGGCGGCAAGGACCCCACCGTGGTGTGCGCGGACGCGGACATCGAGGCCGCCGCGACCGGCATCGTGCAGGCCGCGTTCGGGTACAGCGGCCAGAAGTGCAGCGCCTGCTCCCGCGTGATCGCGGAAGACAGCGTGTACGACGACCTGCTGGCCCGCGTGACCGAGAAGACCCGCGCCCTGAAGGTCGGTCTGCCCGAGGAGAACGCCGCCATCGGCCCGGTCATCCACCAGGGCAGCGCCGAGCGCATCGCGCAGTTTGTCGAGGCGGGCCGCACGACCGCGCGACTGGTGCTGGGCGGCGACACGCCCGACACCGGGGAACGCGTGGGCGGCTACGTCTCCCCCACCCTGTTCGCGGACGTGGACCCGGCCGATCCGCTGTTCCAGCAGGAGATCTTCGGGCCGGTCCTGACCTTCACCCGCGCCCGCGACTGGCAGCACGCCATCGAACTGGCGAACGACTCCGAGTACGGCCTGACCGCCGCGTTCTACTCGCGCGACCCGCACAAGATCGCGGTGGCCCGCCGCGACATGCACGTGGGGAACCTGTACATCAACCGCAAGTGCACGGGCGCCCTGAGCGGCACGCACGCCTTCGGCGGGTACGGCATGAGCGGCACGAACGCCAAGGTCGGCGGCCCCGACTACCTGTTCTGGTTCCTTCAGACCAAGACCGTCGCGCAGCGGTACTGAGCAGGCATGGGCGGCGCGGCCTGATCTTCAGGACTGGGCAGGCCGCGCCAGCCACGTCCGCGCGGCCTCCACGGTCGGCAGGATACGGATCAGGGCGTGCCCGGCGTGCTCGCGGGCAAGTTCCGCGAATCGTTCTCCGTGACGCGCCGGGTCCGGGACGACCAGGGCCAGCGGCAGGCGGTGATTGGTGAACGTCTGGAACAGCTCACCAAGCAGGCCGCTGCGCAGGTTCAGGAACGCCGGGGCAAGGTCCGCCTCCTGCACGATCAGGCCGTCCAGCGGGTACGCCGCGCCCAGCACTTCCCGGATCGCCCCTGCGTCCGGCAGACGCAGGCCCAGTTCACTCAGGGTCCGGACCCCGCCGATCTGCTGTTCATGATGATTCTCCGGCATTCCCGTGACCTCCGCCCCACACGTTTTCTGGAACACTGTGCCCCATGACTGATCCTGATCGTACTGAACGAACCCAGATGGCCTTCGCGCGCCTGCTGCCCAAACTGTTCCGGGGTGGGCAGGCCTTCGTGGGCGTCGAGGCGTCCCTGAGCAGCCTGGACGCCGACGTGGCCGCGACCCGCCCGGCGGGCCTGCCGCACTCGGTGGCGGAACTCGTGGCGCACATCAACTGGTGGAACCGCTGGATGCTGGACATCATCGAGATGGGCGAGGCGCAGCCCTACCCGAAGCACGCCGCCGACACCTGGCCCGCCGTGAGCAGCGAGGACTGGCCGCGCGTGAAGAACGAGTTCTACGAGTTGCTGGCCCGCATCGACCCGCACGCCGCCCGCCCGGATCTGGCGAACCCCGTGAACCACGAGGAGACCATCGGGGAACTGCTGGCCGACATGGCGCTGCATACCGCGCATCACTTCGGGCAGGTCGTGACGGTCCGGCAGGCGCTGGGCGCGTGGCCGCCCGCCGGTGGGGGCGACACGTGGTAAGCACTCCCGGCACACTGACGGTCCCTGTCGAGGCGGCCCGGGCCGCCCGCGCGCGCGGGTTCGAGGTGGTCGCCGAGACCCACCGCGTTCACCCGGACGCGCCCATCACGCTGCCCCGGCGCGGGTCGCGGCAGGCGGCCGGGTACGACTTCTTCACGCCTGTAGCGTTCACGGTGCCGCCCGGCGGGCGCGTGGTGATCGCCACGGACGTGAAGGCGTTCATGGGGCCGGGCGAGGTGCTGTCCATCTACCCGCGCTCGTCGGTGGGGATGCGGGCGGTCATGATCACGAACACGGTCGGCATCATCGACGCGGACTTCTACGGCAATCCCGGCAACGACGGGAACATCCGCATCGCGCTGCACAACCTGGGTGAAGAGGCGTACTCGGCGCAGCCCGGGGACCGCTTCGCGCAGGGCGTCTTCAGCGCGTTCCTGCTGGCCGACGGTGACGACGGCAGCGCCCCCACCCGCACGGGCGGGCACGGCCACACCGGCCGCTGACCCGCGCCCCCCTCCTTCCCGCCACCCTCTCCCTTTGCGCACAAGGAACCCAGCCCATGTCGAACGTGTTCTACCGCAGCCGCAAGTCGTACCCGACCGCCGTTTCTGCCCACGGGGTGTTCATTCAGGACGATCAGGGCCGCTCGTACCTGGACGGGTCGTCCGGGGCGCTCGTGGCGAACGTGGGGCACGGGCGCACCGAGGTGGCGCAGGCCATGGCGGAGCAGGCGGCGCGGCTGGCGTTCGTGCACGGCTCGCAGTTCTCCAGTGACGTGCTCGAAACGTACGCCTCGCAGCTGACCGGGTTCCTGAATCTGCCCAGTTACCGCTTCTGGGCGGTGTCCGGCGGGTCCGAGGCGAACGAGAGTGCCATCAAGCTCGCTCGGCAGTACCACGTCGAGCGGGGCGAACCGGGGCGCTTCCGGGTGGTCACGCGGGTGCCCAGTTACCACGGCGCGAGCCTGGGCGCGCTGGCCGCGTCGGGCATGGGCGCGCGGCGTGAGGTGTACGCCCCGCTGATGCGCCCCGAAGCGTGGCCGAAACTGCCGAAACCCGACCCGTCCCTGAGCGGCGAGGCCGACGCCGAACGCCTGCGCGCCCTGCTGGAGAAGGTCGGGCCGGAGTCGGTCGCGGCGTTCATGTGCGAGCCGGTGGTGGGCGCGTCGGACGCGGCGCTCGCCCCGAACGCCGGGTATCACGCCCACATCGCGGCGATCTGCCGGGAGTACGGCGTGCTGTTCATCGCGGACGAGGTCATGAGCGGCATGGGCCGCTGCGGAGCGCCACTGGCCGTACGCCTGCACGACCCGCAGGTCACGCCGGACCTCGTGGTGCTCGGCAAGGGACTGGCCGCCGGGTACGCGCCCCTGGCAGGCGTGATGGCCTCCGCGCAGGTGTACGACACGGTCATGAACGGCAGCGGCGCGTTCAAGCACGGCTTCACGTACGCCGGGCACCCGGTCAGCGTGGCGGCGGGCCTGAGCGTGCTGGACATCGTGCAGCGCGAAGGGCTGGTGGACGCGGCGCGGGAACGTGGGGCGCAGTTGCTGGACGGACTGCGCGCCCTGCAAGCCCGCCACCCCGGCGTGCTGGACGTACGCGGGCACGGCCTGCTGCTCGGCGTGATCCTGGGCGACCCCGCCACCGGGCAGCCGCACGCGACCCCCGGCGCAGCCGAACGGGTCGCCGCCGCCGCCCGCGACGCCGGACTGCTCACGTACCCCGGCAGCGGCGCCCTGGACGGCATGCGCGGCGATCACCTGCTGCTGGGGCCGCCCCTGAGCATCACAACGGGAGAGGTCACGCTGATGCTGGAGCGGCTGGACACGGCACTGGAACGCGGGTTGTAGAGCGGCACCTGCACGACTGCCGGGGGCCGGGGTGTGTCCTGCCACCCCGGCCCCCATGCAGGATCTATCCCACGAAAGGCTTACCCGTCGCTGGGCGTGCGTTTCTTGGGTTTGCTGGCGGCGAACGCGGCGAGGCGGGCCGTGACCTGCGGGGGCGTGCGGGTCAGCAGGTCGCGGGCGTTCGGGTGGGTCTGCACGAAGGCCTCCACGCGGCCGATCATGGTGTCGAACACGTCCTGCGGCATGTCCAGTGCAGGGGTCAGGCGCACGGTGCGTTTGCTGCTGAGGCTGAGGTTCGCCATGACGCCCGCGCCGTGCAGTTCGCGCAGCGCGAGGATGGCGGTCGCCTCGAACACCAGTTCCTTCAGGGCGCCGGGCAGGGGCACGCCGACCATCGGCTGGAATTGCAGGGCGAACAGCATGCCCTGGCCGCGCACTGCCTGAAGCAGTTTCGGGAAGCGCACCTGGAGAGCCTGGAGGCGCGCGAGGCCCTCTGCGCCCAGGCGGGCGCTGCGGGCGGGCAGGTCGTTCTCGATCAGGTACTCCAGGCTTTTCATGCCGACGGCCATGGCCAGCGCGCCGCCGCCGAAGGTGTTGCTGTGGCGTTTGCTGCTCAGGCCGCCCAGCATTTTCTTGTAGATGGGCGCGCGGACGATGGTGGCGCCCACGGCGGTCATGCCGCCGCCCAGCGGTTTGGCAAGCGTGATGATGTCGGCGTCCAGGCCCTGCGCGGCGGATTCGAACCAGTGGCCGGTGCGGCCCAGGCCCGTCTGGATCTCGTCGGCGATGACCACGATGCCGTGCTGGCGGCACAGTTCGCCGACGCCGCGCAGGAATCCGGCGGGCGGGATGTTCACGCCACCCTCGCCCTGGATGGGTTCGATGACCACGCAGCCCACGTTGTCGGGGCCGACGCGGCGGATCAGGCTGCGCAGGGCGTCCAGGTCGCCGTAGGGGCTGGTCAGTGCGCCCGGCACGAGGGGCCGGAAGATGTCCTGGTACTCGGGGTTCGGCGTGAGGCTCAGGCTGCCCAGCGTCTTGCCGTGGTACCCGCTGGCGAACGAGATCTGGAATTTCGCCCTGGGTCTCCAGGCCTTGGCGAATTTCAGGGCGCCCTCGATGGCCTCGGTGCCGCTGGAGCAGAAGAACACCTGACTGTCGGCGTGGCTGGGCAGTTCGCGGGCCAGCAGCCGCACGAGGTTCGCTTCCAGCGCGGCGCGCCACGGGCCGGTGCTCTGCTGCGGGAGGCTCATGGCGCGGTTCTCGCGCAGGAACGCCTGCATGAACTCCGTGATGGCGGGCGGCATCTCGCCGAAGGGCGTGGCGGCGTACCCGCTGGCGTTGATGCGGCGCACGCCCCGCTCGTCCTCCAGTTCCCAGGGGGTGACGCGGCTGAATGGCCCGGCGAGGCCGAGCACGTCCAGGCCGTACAGGAGTTCCTCGTTGCCGTGCGCGAGTTCCAGGCGGCGGACGTCCGCGCCGCTCAGGCGCCCTTCGAGCACGTCGCTGGTCGTGATGAAACCGGGGGGCAGAACTGACATGGCAAGCAGTCTAGCCGCGCGGACCGTGAGACGCGCCGCCCGCGTCCCGCCCGGCCGTCAGGAACCGGAGGGAGATAACGCCGCCAGCAGCGCCGGGACGCCGCCGGGATAGGCGCGGGCGTCCAGACCGTCGGCGTTCAGGTAACGGGCGGCCAGGGAGCTGCGCACGCCCCGCTCGCACACGACCAGCAGCGGCCCCAGGTCGCGGGTCAGGCCGTGCGCGCCGTTCTCGATCTCGTCCAGGCTGACCACGCGCACGGGGCGGCCGGTCAGGTCCGCGAGGGGCGGGGAACGCAACGCCTCGGGGCGCAGGTCGATCAGGGTCACGCCATCGGGCGGGGGGGCGGGCGGTGGGGCGGGCGGGGTCATGCCCGCAGCATAGGGGCGCGCGGGACGGGCTCGGGGGTGGCGGGCACATTCACAGCCCCGCACTCGGCTATGCTGGCCCGCATGGAAGACATCTCTCCGCAGGAAGGGCAGCGCCGCGTGCAGGCCGGGGCGCTGCTGGTGGACGTTCGCGAGCCGAACGAGTTCGAGGAAGTGCACGCCGAGGGCGCCACGCTGATTCCCCTCAGCGAGTTCGAGTCGCGGTTCGCGGAACTCCCGAAAGACCGCGAACTGGTCATGATCTGCCGCAGCGGCGCCCGCAGCGCCCGCGCCGGAGAGTACCTGAAAGCGCAGGGGTACTCGCAGGTCGTGAACCTCGCCGGGGGCACCATGGCCTGGGCGAACGACGGTCTGCCCACCGCGACCGGCCCGGAGGCCAGCCAGTGACGCTGCCCACCGAGGCGCAGGTTCTCGAAGCCCTGAAGGTCGTCAAGGACCCGGAAATCCCGGTGAACGTGGTGGACCTGGGCCTGATCTACGGCGTGGACATCGCCGAGAGCGGCCTGATCGACATCACCATGACCCTGACCAGCGTCGGTTGCCCCGTGCAGGACCTGATCCGCGCGGACGCCGAGATGGCCGTCAGCCGCCTGGACGGCGTGACCGAGGTGAACGTGGAGTTCGTGTGGACGCCGCCATGGGGTCCGGACAAGATGACCGACGACGGCAAACGCCAGATGCGGATGTTCGGCTTCAACGTCTGATTCTGGCCTTCTAGGAGGTCAAACAGCAGACAGCCCCCGACACCAGAGGTCGGGGGCTGTCTGTGTGTGGGGAGGGTGGTCAGCTGCGGTTGCGGGCCAGCCCGAGCACGTTCAGGAACTGCGCGAGGGCCATGGCGAACCCGGCGACGTAGGTCAGGGCGGCGGCGGTCAGGACGGCCTGGGCGCCCTTCTGCCCTTCGGCGCTGCCGGTCAGGTTGCCCGCCTGCAGGTACGCCAGGGCGCGGCGGCTGGCGTCGAATTCGACGGGCAGCGTGATCAGGTGAAACAGCAGGGCCGCGCCGAACAGGATCACGCCGACCCAGATCAGGCCGGTGAGTTGCAGGAAGATCCCGGCCATCAGCAGCCACGGGGCGAGGTTCATGCCAAGGCTCAGCGGGACGGCGAGGCGGCCGCGGAGCAGCAGGGCGGGCATGCGGACCTTGTCCTGAATGGCGTGCCCGACCTCGTGCGCGGCGACGGCCATGGCGCTGACGCTGGGCACGCCGTACACGCCCTCGCTGAGGTTCACGGTCTTGCGGATGGGGTCGTAGTGGTCGCTGAGGTTGCCGGGAACGGCGTTCACGGGGACGTGGTGCAGGCCGTTGGCGTCCAGCATCAGGCGGGCGACGTCCGCGCCGGTCAGGTTGCGGGGGTTGCGAACCTGACTCCAGCGGCTGTACGTGCGGGTCAGGTAACCCTGGATCAGCATGGACGCGACGAACACCAGCAGGATCAGGGGGGTGTAGGGGCCTAAGAATTCCATGGGGCGCTTCCTCCTGCCCTCAATCTAAGCGACATGCACTCAGATTTTATGAGACGGCATTCAGGGTCTGCGCACGGAACGGTGGTGCCCCGGCCGCCGGGCGGCCCTGCACGCAGCATGGAACGCGCCCGGCAGGAACACCGGGCCTGCGGGCCGTGCAGGTTCAGGCCGGGGCGGCAGGAATGGCGCGCACCGAGAACTTCACGGCGGTGCGTTCCTCCTGGGGAGTTTCGAGTTTCACGAATTCTGGCTGTGCGACCAGATCGAGCAGGTCACCGGTCAGGTAACCTCGGGCGATGGCCAGGGCCTTGACTGCCTGGTTCACGGCGGCCGGGCCGATGGCCTGCATCTCCACCTGCCCCTGCGAGCGCAGCAGCGCAGCGATGGCACCAGCGATGGCGTTGGGGCGTGAAGTGCCGGATACACGCAGGGTTTCCAAGATGGGACTCTCCTCTCTGAAGCTCAAAGCCCGTTCATTCTATGTTCATCAAATTGGTCAATACAATTCCCCGGTCATGCCCCTTTCACTGCACCCACCGGGGGGGGATCCGCCCGCCCGGATTGAATGGCCTTTGCAGCCCGTTTCATCGGAGTCCGTTTCTCTCCACCGGAATCCACATGACCGGCAGCTGACGCGCCCCTGAACCGGGCGTGACCAACCGGAGCGACACTGCGGCGCATGATCACGACCCCCGGAACGCAGGCGCCGCAGCCCGGCGCCCGCACCGACACCGACCGCGCCGCACCGCACACGGACACGGCGCCCACCCCGCCCGGCACGGCCCCGCTGCGCCTGAACGCCGCCGCCCGGCAGTACCTCGCCGCGCTGGACCGACCCGCACCGGAGGCCGCGCTGCTGACCTCCCTGGACGCATTCCTGGGCACGGACGCGCCACTGCTGGCCTACACCCGCCTGACCGGCGAGGCCTGGAAACGCAGCCTGCCCCCCACCGAGCACACCCGGGCGGACGCCCTGCTGACCCACTTCCGGGCGTTCCTGCGCGACCACGGCTGGCTGGACCGCGCCCGCCCCGTCAACCAGCCCGACTGACGGCGGACCCCGATCAGCAGAAGCAGGGTCCGCGTAGTCCGGCGCCGGTGTCATACGGACTGCCGTTTATTTCGTTGACAGATCGGAACATCACCGATCTGCCCACTCCACGTCCGGAACCCGCCCGACTCCTACTCGCTCCGCTCGGATGGAACGGGCTTTGCAGCCCATTTAATCGGAGTCCGTGTCAGCGGCGCTGCGCGAGCAGTTCTTCCAGGCGGGCCACGTAGCCTTCCAGGGTGCGGAAGGTGGCCTGGACGGGCGCGGGGCTCAGCATGTCCACGCCCGCCTCACGCAGCGCGTCGATGGGGTCCAGGCGGCCGCCGGAGCGCAGGAAGCGCAGGTAGTTCTCACGGGCGGCGTCCGGGTCGCCTGCGAAGGTCTCCAGAAGCTGGTGCGCGGCGCTGATGCCGGTCGCGTACTGGTACGCGTAGAAGTTGGCGTACAGGTGCGTGCTGAACTGCGCCCACAGGATGCCGCTGCGTTCGCGGTCCATGGTCACGCCGTCGCCGTAGCCCTGGGCGAGCAGGTCGGCGGTCAGGGTGTTCAGGTCCGGGGCGCTCAGGGTGCCGCCCGCCTCGATCCGGCGGTACGCTTCGAGTTCGAAGGCGGCCAGGGTCGGCATGATAAAGAAGTACCGGTGGAAGTTCGAGAGGGCTTCCTCGATGATCTGCACCTCGAACTCGGTGTCGCCGCTCTGGCGGGCCTGTTTCAGCAGGTGGGCGCGCACCATCGCCTGATTGAAGTTGCTGGCGACTTCCGCGTGGAACAGCGTGTAGCGCGGCACCGAGTACGGGTGCTCACGCATGGACAGCAGCGAGTGCATGGAGTGCCCGATCTCGTGCGCCAGGGTGCTGTAGCTGTTCATGGTGTCGTTCCAGGTCATGAAGATGAACGGTTTGACGCGCCCGCCGCCGTTGCTGTACGCGCCCTGGCGTTTGCCGTCGTTCTCGGCGTAGTCCACCCAGCGTTCGGTGGTCAGGCCCGAGAGCATGTCCTGCACGTACGCCTCGCCCAGGGGGGCCATGCCCTCGCCGATCCAGGTGACGGCCTGCGCGTAGTCCACGTGGCGGGGGGGGACCAGCGCGGCCTTCACGTCATACTCGCGCAGTTCGTTCAGGCCCAGCCAGTCGCGGCGCACCCGCCAGTAGCGGTGCCAGATGGGGGTGCTGGCGCGGTACGTGTCCAGCAGGGTGGTGACCACGTCGGTGGGGATGCGGTCGGGGGCCAGGGACGCCGTGATCGCGTCCGGGTAGCGGCGGGCGCGGGCCAGGAAGACGCTCTGGCGGATGTTCGTGGCGTACATGGCGGCCTGCGAGTGCCGCGCGGCGAGGTGCGCGTCGGCGTACCCTTCCCAGGCCTCGCGGCGCACCTCGCGGTCCGGGTGGGAGGTCAGGCGGTCCACGTTCCCCTGCGTGACCGTCTCGCCGCCCGCCGTGCCGAAACGCAGGTCCATGTTCGCCAGCGCCGGGTGAATGCCCCGCTCGGAGGCGAAGGGGGCCTGCACGGCGCCCAGCAGTTCCTCGACCTCGGCGCTGCGGACGTGCGGCTTGCCGCGCAGGATGCGTTCCAGGCGCACGCGCTGGTCCGCGAAGGCCGGGGTGTCCAGCCAGCCGCGCACGGTCGCCTCGTCCAGGGCCAGCAGTTCCGGGCGGTAGAAGGCAGTCGTGCTGCCGTACTGCGCGCCCAGGTTCCCAGCGCGGTCGCGGCGGGCGGCGGCCACGGCGTCCCGGCCGTCCACGCTGGCGGTCATGCCGGCGTACGACATGAAGCGGGTCAGGCGCAGTTCCACGTCGTCGGCGGCCGACAGGTAGGCCAGCAGGCCGTCCGGGGTGCCCAGCTGTCCGGCGTGGGCAGACAGCGTGGCGATGTCGCGGCTCAGGGCGTCTCCCTCGGCAGCCCAGGCGTCGGGCGTGGCGTACAGGGCCTCGATGTCCCAGGTCTGCTCCTGCGGAACGTCCTGACGGCGGGGCAGCGTCTTGATCGGTTCAGGGGTCATGCCGGAGGCTAGCACCTCCTCACGGTCCATCCCGGCGCGGCGGGCTTACAGTGGTCCGGATGAACGGACGGACCCCCGCAGACCACCCAGAACGAGCATCCGAATGACGGTCGCCGCGCCCCCCACCCCCGCAGGCCTGGGCAGCATGCTGAAGCTCCCGCACGCCACCGGACTGGCCCTGAGTGTGTTCCTGCTGGGCTTCGGGCTGTCACTGGCCGTGCCATACCTGGCGCTGTACGCCGTGAACCGCGTCGGCATGAGCCCCTTCCAGATCGGGGTGTTCCTGACCCTGAACGCCGTGGCCGCCGTGCTGGTCGCCACGCTGCTGGCCCGCTGGAGCGACCGCCTGCCCAACCGCAAACCCATCGTGATGGCCACCCTGGCCGCCGGGACCGCCGCGTACGCCCTGATCAGCGTCACGGCCAGCTTCGCGGGCCTGCTGGTCATCGGGGTGCTGCTGCTGTCGCTGGGGGCCGCCGCGTTCCCGCAGGTGTTCTCGTTCGCGCGCGCCAGCCTGAGGGACGTCCCCGCAGACCTCGCCGACCGCGCCATGACCGTGCTGCGCAGCGTGTTCAGCCTGTCGTGGGTGGTCGGCCCCGGCCTGGGCGCCCTGCTGCTGGGCGACAGCGACTACCGCGCCGTGTTCCTGGCCGCCGCCGCGTGCTTCGCGCTGGCCGCCCTGCCACTGATCCGCGTGCCGGGCCGCCGCCCGCTGCCCAGCCCCGGCGCTGCCCAGACCACCGCCGAGCAGGAACGCGGCGCGCAACAGGCCGCCGCGCAGACCCGCCGCGCCAACCGCCGCGTGATCGCCTTCGGAGCCGCCGCGTTCGTGCTGTACGGCATGAGCATGCAGATGGGCATGGCGATGTTCCCGCTGTTCGTGACCGACACCCTGGGTGGCGACGCCCGCGAGGTCGGGTTCCTGGTGGGCCTGTGCGCCCTGCTGGAAATCCCGGTCATGCTGGCCCTGGTCATGTGGCGGCGCCTGCCCGGCGTGCCCACCCTGATCGCCGCCGGGATGGGCTTGTTCGTGCTGCACTTCGCGCTGATCGTCCTGTCGAACAGCCTGCCGCTGCTGATCGCCGCGCAGGTCGTGCGCGCGGTCGTCCTGGCGATCCTGGCGGGCCTGGGCATGACCTACTTCCAGACGCTGATGCCCGGCCGTTTCAGCGCCGCCACCACCCTCTTCGCGAACACCAGCAGCGTCGGCGCGATGCTCAGCGGCGTCACGTCCGGCGCGGTCGCGCAGACCTTCGGGTACCGCAGCGTGTTCGTGCTGTGCGCCGCCCTGACCCTGATCGCCTGGGGTGTCATGGCCCGCAACAACCTCCGCGCCGCCCGCACCCTCCCCGCCTGATACGGATTCCGTTTGTTTCGTTAACAGATCGGAACACCACCGATCTGTCAACTCCACGTCCGGAACCCGCTTCTCTCCTACTCGCTCCGCTCGGATTGAAAGGTCTTGGCAGCCCATTCAATCGGAGTCCGTATCAGTCCTTGCGGCAACCCTCGGCGATGGAGGCGGCCAGGGCGCCCACGTCCTGTCCGTGCTGCACGGCGTTGATGAAGGCGCTGCCCACGACCACGCCGTCTGCGACCTGCGCGACCTGATGGGCGGTCTCGGCGTCTTTCACGCCGAAGCCCACGGCGACCGGCACGCGGGCGTACTGGCGGGCCAGGGCCAGCATGGCGGGCACCTCGCCCAGCGCCGCGCCTTCACGGGTGCCGGTCACGCCGGTCACGCTGACGGCGTACAGGAAGCCCGTGCAGGCCTCCGCGACCAGTTTCACGCGTTCGGGGGTGCTGGTGGGGGCGATCAGGAACGTCACGGCGATGCCGTGCTCGGCGGCGAGGTCCGCGATTTCAAGGTCCTGATCGGGCGGCAGGTCCGGGAGGATCAGGCCGTCCACCCCAGCGTCCTGCGCCAGTCGCATGAATTCGCGCGGCCCGACGGCGTAGATGGGGTTCACGTAGGTCATGATCACGATGGGCGTGTCGTGACGGGCGCGCAGGTCCTTGACGAGTTGCAGGGTGTGGCGGGTGCTGGTGCCGCCGCCCAGAGCCTGCTCGCTGGCCCGCTGGATGGTGGGACCGTCGCCGAGGGGGTCGCTGTACGGAATGCCGACTTCCAGCAGGTCCGCCTGGGTCAGCAGGGCGTCCGCCACGGCCGGGAAGGCGGACGCGGTGGGGTACCCGGCCGTCATGAAGGGAATGAACGCGGCGCGGCCTTCCTGCGCGGCGCGGGCGAACGCCGCGTGAATGCGGGCCGCGCCGGGCGTGGTGGCCTGCGGCTGGGCGCCGGTCTGGGCGGGGGCGGTCATGCCTGCACCTCCTGCTGGGCCGTGACGGACGGGGCGTGCGGCAGGTTGTGGCCGGGCAGATTGTGGCTGGGCGTGCTGCTCTGCCCTTCCGGCAGGTCCAGCAGGCGCATGACCTCGGCCACGTCCTTGTCGCCGCGCCCGGACAGGTTCACCACGATCGTCTGCTCGGGGCGCATGGTGCGGGCCAGTTCGACCGCGTGGTAGATGGCGTGCGCGCTTTCCAGGGCGGGAATGATGCCTTCCAGGCGGGTGCACAGTTGCAGGCCTTCAAGCGCCTGGGCGTCCGTGACGGGCACGTACTCGGCCAGTCCGGTGTCGCTGTACAGGCAGTGCTCCGGGCCGATGCCGGGGTAGTCCAGGCCCGCACTGATGGAGTGCGGCGGCACGATCTGCCCCTCTGCGTCGTTCAGCAGGTACATCATGCTGCCGTGCAGCACACCCACGCGCCCACCGGCCACACTGGCGGCGTGCCGTCCGGTGTCCACGCCTTCCCCGGCGGCCTCGGTGCCGATCAGGCGGGGGCGCTGGCCGTCCGGCAGGTACGCGTACGGCGCGAAGATGCCGATGGCGTTGCTGCCGCCGCCCACGCAGGCCACGATGACGTCCGGGGTGGGGGTGCCCTCCAGCGCCTGGAGTTGCACCTTGACTTCCTCGCCGATCACGCTCTGGAAGTCGCGGACCATGGCGGGGTACGGGTGCGGCCCGACGACGCTGCCCAGGATGTAGAAGGTGTCGCGGACGTTCGTGACCCAGTCGCGGATGGCCTCGTTGGTGGCGTCCTTGAGGGTGCTGGTGCCGCTGGTGACGGCGCGGACCTCGGCGCCCAGCAGTTTCATGCGGAACACGTTCAGTTCCTGGCGGCGGATGTCCTCGGCGCCCATGTACACCACGCAGTCCAGGCCCAGCAGGGCGGCGGCGGTGGCGCTGGCCACGCCGTGCTGCCCGGCGCCGGTCTCGGCCACGACCCGCTGTTTGCCCATGCGCTTGGCGAGCAGGGCCTGCGCGAGGCAGTTATTGATCTTGTGCGCGCCGGTGTAGTTCTGGTCCTCGCGTTTCAGGTAGATTTTCGCGCCGCCGGCGTGCGCGGTGAGGCGTTCGGCGAGGTACAGGCCGCTGGGTCGGCCCACGAATTCCCGGTGCAGCCGCTCGAGTTCGTTCAGGTACGCGGGGTCGGTCTTGGCGGTCAGGTAGGCCTGTTCGAGTTCGTCGAGGGCGGGGATCAGCGTTTCGGGCACGTACCGGCCACCAAACCGGCCGTAGCGGCCGCGTTCGTCCGGTTGCGGGTAGGTGGGAAGGGTCAGGGGCATGGGTTCAGCGTAGGACTGCCGCTCCGAACGTCCGTTTGGCAAACTTAGACAACTCGTCTAAGTTTGGTCCGTCTGGCCGCTTTTCGTCTGACAGGTCCGGACAGTGAGAATCCGCGCAATTCACCGCCAGGGACGCACGCCCTCACCCCGCGCCGGGCCGCGCCAGTTCCGCCGACCACAGGGGCAGCAGGTCCAGCAGGCTCACCTCGTCCGGCACCAGCCAGCCCAGGCTGCGGGCCAGTTCCGCGCGGATCCGGGCCGCGCTCTCCCCTGCCTCACGCAGCGCCGAGAGCGGCGGCGCTCCCCCCCGCTTGGCGAGGCGCTCGCCCCGGTAACCGGTCATCAGCGGCACGTGCAGGTAGCGGGGCGTGGGCAGGCCCAGCGCCGCCTGCAACGCCACCTGCCGGGGCGTGGCCGTCCAGAGGTCCTCGCCGCGCAGCACGTCGGTCACGCCGCCCGCCGCGTCATCCACCACGACCGCCAGATGGTAGGCGTACACGCCATCGTTACGGCGCAGCACCAGATCACCCACGTCCGCGCGCAGGTCCTGGCACAGCGTCCGGCCGCTCAGGGCGTCGTGCGCGCAGACCACGCCGTCCGGCACGCGCCAGCGCAGCGCCGCCGGGCGGTCCGGATTCCGGGGCGCGGCGCGGCAGGTGCCGGGGTACACGGGTTCCTCGCCGTGCGGTGCCCCGGCGCTGTCCTGAATGGCGTCCCGGATCTCGCGGCGGGTGCAGGTGCAGGGGTAGGTGTCCAGGCGCGCGGCGGCGTCCCGGTACAGGTCCAGTCGCCGCGACTGCGTGATTTCCTCGTCCCAGTCCAGGCCCAGCCATTCCAGGTCGCGGCGGGTCAGGTCGTATGCCCAGGGGCGGACCCGCCCGGTATCCAGGTCCTCGAAGCGCAGCAGGTGCCGCCCCCCGTGCGCGCGGGAGTGCAGCCACGCCAGCAGCGCCGTGCGGGCGTTGCCCAGGTGCATGGCCCCGGTCGGACTGGGCGCGAACCGCCCCACCACGCCCGCCCCTCCTGATCCCGTCATGCGCGCAGGCTAGCGCAGGTCGTCCCAGACGGCCAGCAGCACCGAGACGATCACGGCCACGAACGCCAGGAACGTCACGAAGCGGCCCAGCGGGTCGGCCAGTCTCAGCGAGTTGTGCAGCGGGTTCCAGCCGCCCAGCAGTTGCCACCAGTCGTGGGTGTCCGGGTCGCCCGTGATCAGGTCCAGTTGCCGCAGCGGCGCGTCCCGGATGTACGCCGCCACGCCCGACAGCGACTGCGCCAGCCACAGGCCCACGATGCCCGCCGAGTAGCGGTCGCCGCGCAGCAGGAACGCGGCGGCGCAGGCCAGCGGCACCGCCACCTGCATCAGGCTGCCGCCCAGCAGCATGAGCGTCTCGCCCGCCCAGGCCAGCAGGACGTGCCCGGCCTCATGGAAGATCAGGTTCGCGCCGTCCAGCACGCCGCCCCGCAGGGGGTTGAGCAGGCCCGGCACGGTCACCAGCAGCGCCAGGGCCAGCCCGGCCAGCCTCAGCGCCAGCGCCGCGCGTGGGCTCATACGGACCCCGACTGAACGGTGGGCAACAACCGTTCAGTCCGAGCGGATGCGAGTGGGGGCAAAGCGGGTTCCGGGCGTGGAGCTGGCAATCCGGTGGAGTTCCGGATTGTTGGCGAAACAGACGGAATCCGTATCAGGCCCGCCATGCCACCTGATGTGGTACCCGGCAGGTCACGTCAGGCGCGCTCGCGCAGCCACGCGAGCAGCAGGTCCTCGACGAGTTCGCTGACGCTCTCGCCGCCCTCGGCCTTCACGGCGCGCCACACGGCCCGCACCGTCTCCTTGCGGACGTACACCGCCTCGACCCGCTCGGCGGTCTCGCCCTTGCTGCGCCCGTCGGGTTCCGGCGTGACCTTCAGGGCCTTGCGGGCCTTCGCGTCCTTCTTGCGGCCCTTCTTCCCGACCTTGCGGGTGGCGCCACTGTCGGCCGTCTCTGGCGCCGGGACTTCCCGTTCCTGCAGGTAGTCGAAGCGTCCCACTACTTCCCTCCTGCCACGCGCGCGCGTTTCACAGGACCTCTCGTGACAGGGCCAGGATGTCGTCCCAGGCGGCCTGGGCGCGCGGGTCGCGCACGTCGCAGGCCAGGACGCCCTGCTCGGCGGCCCGCTGGAACGCCGCGTACTGGCGGATCAGGGTGTTGCACACGGTCACGCCGTCCTCGCGCAGGTCCTCGCGGATGTCCTCGGCGGCGCGGCCCACCGGGGGCACGCGGGTCAGGACCACGCGGGTCTTGCGTCCGGCGTCCTCGGCCAGCAGGAAGTCCATCAGTTCCCGCGTGGCCTCCAGTTCCAGCGGGGACACGCCGCTGGGCACCAGGATCAGGTCGGTGCGCTGCGCGAGTTGCCGCAGGTCCTTGCGGCGCGGGCGGCCCTCAGTGTCCAGGATGACCACGTCGAAATCCGCCAGTCGGCGGGGTTTCACGTCGTCGGCGGCCAGCACCGGGAACGGCAGGCCGCTGCTGCGGGCCGCCCAGCGCAGGCTGCTGCCCACGCGGCCGTCCTCGTCGATCAGCAGGACCTTGCGGTTACTGGCGTGCGCCGCGCCTGCGAGATGCACGGCCAGCGTGCTTTTCCCCACGCCGCCCTTCTCGGATGTGATGGCCACCACCTTCGTCATGCGTCCGAGCGTAGCAGACACCCCGCGCCGGGCGTGTCAGGGCCGCGCGGGCCATGCTGGCAGCCGGCGGGGCACCCGTCACGCGCCGCCTGGGGCATGCTGGGCAGGTGATCACCGAGGAGCAGCACGCGCAGATGATGGAGGCCGGGGTGTACTGGACGGCCCGCGCCATGCAGGAGCAGGGCAGCCGCTTCTACCGCGCGCTGGGCGAGGCGCTGGAGGCCGCCGACGCCGGGAACCGCCGCCTGATCTACCGCACGTGGTCGGACGCCCTGTGGGACTTTTACGGGCGCGGTCAGGTGCTGGCCGCCCGCGAGTCCTGACCGTCCGGCGCGCGGGGCGGCGAATGGGGAGGGGGGCACACCCCCCGGCGGGCGCGGCCCGTACACTGCCCGGCATGACTGACACGCATTCAGCGCCGCACACTGCGCCACACACTACTCCGGCCCTCAACACCCGCCCGACCCTGCTGGCCGTGTTCGCCCACCCGGACGACGAGGCCTTCAGCGTGGGCGGCACCCTGACGCACTACGCGCGGCTGGGCGTGAACGTGGTGCTGGCCTGCGCCACGCGCGGCGAGGCCGGGAAGATCACGGTGCCCGGCATGACCGTCACCGACCTGGGCGCCCAGCGCGAGCAGGAACTGATCGAGGCGTGCCGCGCGCTGGAGATTCCGGCCCCGGTGTTCCTGGATTACCACGATTCCGGCCGGTACGAACGCACCCGCCACGACGATCCGCTGGCCATGATGAACGTGAACCCGCTGGACGTGGAGGTGAAACTGCGCGCCCTGATCGAGCGGGTGCAGCCGCAGGTGATGGTGACCTTCGACCCGCACGGCGGGTACGGCCACGTGGATCACCTGCAGATTCACCGGGCGGCCAGCGCGGCGTTCTTCAGCGCGGGGTCCCTGCCGTACGGCGGCCCGAAACGGCTGTACTTCACGGCCATGAGCGTCGAGTCGGCAGCCGGAATCGCGCGGATGGGTCAGGACCTCGACCCGCTGGTGTACGGCGTGTCCGAGGAGACCTTCGCGGTGCGCATGGACGTGTCGGCGTACGCGGAGAACAAGAAGGCGGCCCTGGCGGCGCACGGCACGCAGATGGGCGAGCAGAGCCTGATGGGCCGCATGACGCCGGAGGAACGCGCGGCGATGCAGGAGCGCCTGGGTCACGAGAACTTCAGCATCGGCGGCACGCGCACGCCGATTCATCAGTACCCGCTGCGGGGTCTGTTCGACGGCCTGGAGGGCCTTGAGCACCTGGACCAGTGAGACGGACTCCGTTTGTCTCGCTGACAATCCGGAACTTCACCGGCCCTGCCAACCGGCCCTGCCAGTCCCACGTCCGGAACCCGCAGGGCAGACCAGCGATGAACACGCAGTGGTTACCCCTCCCCATTGCGGGGGGAGGCTGGGAGGGGGTGAGCATGAATGGCGTTACAGAAGACGTGTTCCATGCTGTTCCCCTCCGGCACCTGAAGAGTGTCCGCACCATTGCTGAGACTGTCGGCAGGCCAGGGCGGGCCGCGCTGGCGGGGATGTGCCGCGCGTGAGAGGGCCGCTCAGGTGCCCGTCAGCTGCTTGCGTTAAGAAGTTCACAAGAATTCTCCTATCCGCCGCCGCCCCCTCGTATGGTTAAGAGTGTGACCCTGGTGGGGACTGGACAGGCGCAGAATTCCGTATACTCTGTTCAAGAATTCATCAACGAACCTTTGGAGGAACACCCATGAAGAAGATCCTGACCATTGCCCTTGCCCTGAGCGCCAGCGTCGCCTCCGCCCAGACCCTCCGCGTCGGCATCGCGTACGACGCCGGCGGTAAGTTCGACAAGAGCTTCAACCAGAGCGCCTACGAAGGCACCCAGCGCGCCGAGAAGAACCTGGGCGTCAAGTCCTCCGACTTCGAACCCAGCGACCCCAGCCAGACCGTGCAGGGCATCCGCGCCTTCGCCAACGAGGGCTTCGACCTGACCGTCGGCGTGGGCTTCGCCAACAACGCCAGCATCAGCCAGGTCGCCAAGGAAAACCCCGACCTGTACTTCGGCCTGGTCGACGACGTGTCCGCCGAGAAGAACGTCGCCAGCCTGGTCTTCCAGGAAGAGCAGGGCAGCTACCTGGTCGGCTACATCGCCGCGATGAACAGCGCCACCGGCGTCCTGGGCTTCGTGGGCGGCATGGACATCCCCCTGATCCACAAGTTCGAGGCGGGCTACGCGGCCGGCGCCAAGGCCTTCAACCCCAAGGTCAAGGTCATCGCGCAGTACGTGGGCACCACCCCCGACGCCTGGAACAACCCCGGCAAGGCCAAGGAAATCGCCGGTAGCATGCGCGCCAAGGGTGCCGACATCATCTTCGCCGCCGCGGGCGGGTCGGGGAACGGCGTGATCGACTACATCAAGCAGACGCAGTGCCTGAAGGCCAGCGCCCTGCCCAGCGGCGTGAAGTTCGTGAACAACAAGTTCGCGACCCTCAAGAAGAGCGCCGCCTACACCAAGGCCTGCGCCGGCGACACCCGCCCCATGTTCTTCATCGGCGTGGACAGCAACCAGAACTACCTGGGCGACTTCGACAAGAACCCCGCCACCATGAACCACGGCCTGACCAGCATGCTCAAGCGCGTCGACAACGCCGTCTACGCCCTGATCAAGGACGTCAAGGAAGACAAGTTCAAGGGCGGCGAGCGTCGCTTCGGCCTGAAGGAAGGCGGCGTGGGCTACTCCGTCGACCAGTACAACAAGGCCCTGATCACCAGCGCCCAGGTTGCCCGCCTGGAAGCCGTGAAGGCCAAGATCATCAGCGGCGCCATCAAGGTTCCCAGCAAGTAATCCGACCCTCAGGCCCCCTCCGGGCCTGAACCGCGGCGGCCCTCCCAGTGCGGGGGGCCGCCGCTTTCTGCGGCCCGACCTGTGTTCGTGGCCGATACGGATTCCGTCTGTTCTGCCCTCCACCCGCCCACGCGCCGGGCTGCCGGCTCCACGTCCGGAGGGGCGTTTTGCTCCTTCTCGTCTCGCTCGGACCCAGCGGCTCTGTAAGCCATTCAACCGGAGTCCACATGACGTGAAGGGGGCCGGTGAAGTGCCGGTCTGAAGTGCCGGTCGCGTCTGCCGGGTACAGGCGCGCGTGCCGGATACACTGGCAATTGTGAGACAACACCCGGAAGCGGCGTTGACCGTGATCAGGATGGCGACGGCCGCCGTGTTCACCGAGCATGGATTCCAGAAGATCTTCACGCTGGGTCTGCCCGGCGTGACCGAGGCGTTCACGCGCGCCGGGGTGCCGTTGCCGCTGCTGACCGCGCCACTGAGCGCCGTGCTGGAACTCGCCGGGGGGCTGCTGCTGCTGCTGGGGCTGGCGTCGCGGCCCCTGGCCGGAACGCTGGCGGCGCTGGTGGTCGTGACGCGACTGCCGGGCCTGCTGGCCGGAGGGCCGGTCGGGTGGACGCAACTGGAGGTGCCGTGGCTGCTGCTGTGCGGCAGTCTGGCCGTACTGCTGGGCGGTCCCGGCCTGACCGTGGGGGCGGGACTGCGCGGCGCGCACCCAGCCGAACCCGCAGGCGCCCGGCGACGGGCCAGGCCGACCAGCCGCAGAACACCGTAATCACAGCGCCCGCCTGGAACTGATATTCCGGTGGGCGCTGCGTTCAGGGTGGGGTCAGGTCAGCGGTCGTTGCCGACGCTGCCCTGGAGGGGCTGACCGGCACTGTCCACGACGCGCACCTGCGTGAACGTGCCGGGCACCTGCACGATGGTCCAGGGGCTGGTGATGGCCTGCGTGGTGAACGAGTTCGGGGCGGGGGCCCTGACCTGCACGACCAGGGTCAGGACGCCGCCGCTGACGCTGGCGCCCGTGACTTTCACGCCGTAGCCGCCGGTGGCACGCTGGCCCAGGAACACGCCGATCAGGGTCGAGCCGTTCAGGGTGGGTGGGGTGGGCGCGCCGGTCTGGCGGGCGTACGCGGCGGCGTACAGGGTGCGGGCCTCGCTGCTGGTGCGGGCCACGCGGGTGGCGGGGGCGGTCTCGCTGGCCTGGGTGCCGCTGGCAAGTTCGGTGAAGGTCAAGGCGTCTCCGGGCAGCGTGGCGGTGGGGGGCGTGCCGGGCGTGGTGGGCAGGCCGGGGCGGGTGGGGGTCACGGGGGTCTGGGTGGTGACGTTCGGCAGGACGTACAGCGCGGTGCGCTGGTACTCGGTGGGGGCGGGTTCGACGCTCAGGGGCGCGTCGGGAATGTCGGTGCTGTCGAGGACGCCGACGGCCAGCGGTCCCTGGCCCAGCAGGGCTCGGCCCAGCGCGGCTCCCTCGTCGCGGCTGAGCTGCCCGGCCCCGCCGAGGCCTTCGCTGCGGGTGCCGGTCACGGTGCCGCTGGTGCCGTTCAGTTTTGTCCAGGTCTGCCCGTCCGTGAAGTACACGGCGCTCAGGCGCGCGCCACTCAGCGGCGTGACGTTGAAGGTGCCGTCGGTGCGGCGGGTCACGCTGAGTTTCTGCGTGGTGACGCTGGTCGCCGAGCGGTACGTGGCCTTGCCGTTCACGCTGAGCGTGCCGGTCAGGGCGAGGTCGTCAGTGACCTGGGCGCGCAGTTCGGCGGTGTTCGCGCCGAGTTTCACGCTGCTCTGGGTGCTCCCCTGGCCCAGCGTTCCGTACACCCACACGATGCGTTCCTGCGCGCCGCCGTACAGCAGCGCCTCGTGAACGCGCAGGTTACCGGGGGCGGACATGGTGCAGGCACTGAGCAGGCTCACGCCGAGCAGCGCGGCGCCCAGCAGGGGCAGGTGGGATCGGGTCATGTGTAGCAGCTTAGGCATCCGGGCTGACGCTCAACTGAAGGTCACCTTTACCAAAGGCACACCCACCGGCCTCCCTTCCGGCCTCTCCCGTGGCGTGCGGGCCTAGCCCAGCAGTTCGCGGGCGTGTTGCAGGGCGGCGTCACTGGTGTTGCCGCTGAGCATCCGCGCGATCTCCTCCAGGCGTTCGTCCTGCGTCAGGAGGCGGACGCGGCTGACAGTGCGGCCGTCCTGCACGCTCTTTTCCACCTTGAAGTGATGGTCGGCCTGCGCGGCGATCTGCGCGAGGTGCGTGACCACGAACACCTGCCGCGTCTGCGCGAGGTGCCGCAGTTGCGCCGCGACCGCCAGGGCCGCGCCCCCGCCGATGCCCGCATCGACCTCGTCGAACACCACGGCGGGCGTGTCGGCTCCCAGCACGGTGCTGATGGCCAGCATCACGCGCGACAGTTCCCCGCCGGAGGCCACGTCGGCCAGCGGGGCGAGGTCCTCGCCGGGGTTCGCGGTGAACTGCAGGGTCACGTCGCTCAGGCCGTGCGCGCCGGGTTCGGTCAGGGGGGTCAGCTGGAATTCCAGGCGGGCGTGCGGCATCCCGAGTTGACGGATCACGCCGACCAGTTCGGCGGCCAGCGGCGCGGCGCGGCGGGTGCGGGCGGCGTCCAGGTCGGCGGCGGCGCGGCGCACGTCGGTCAGCAGGGCGGCCACGTCGGCGTCCAGGGTGCCGGCGTCCTGCTCGTCGCGGGTCAGGGCGGCGAGTTCCTGTTCGACCTGCGCGTGGAAGGTCAGCACGTCGTCCAGGGTGGGGCCGTACTTGGCGCGCAGTTTGCCCAGCGCGCCCAGGCGGGCCTCGACCCGCGCGAGTTCCTCGGGGTCCGGCGCCTGATCCTCGGCCACGGCGCGCAGTTCTCCGACGACGGCCTGCACGCTGTCGAGCGCCTCGCGCAGTTCGCGTTGCAGTTGCGCGGTCGTGTCGTCGTAGCGGGCGCTGACGTTCAGGGACCGGACCGCCTCGGCCAGGAAGCCCAGGGCGTTCTCCTCGCCGTCGCTGAGGAGCGTGATGGCCCCGGCGGCCCCCTGCGCGATGCTTTCCAGGTTCGCCAGTCGGTTCAGGTCGGCCTGGAGGGGTTCCTCCTCGCCGGGCGTGGGGTTCACCTCGGTGATCTCGGTCGCCTGGAATTGCAGCAGGTCCAGCTGCCGGGCGCGTTCGCGTTCGCTGGCGCGCAGGGCGTCCAGGCGGGTGCGGGCGTCGGTCCAGGCGCGGTACGCGGCCGTGTAGGCGGCCAGTTCGCCCGGCAGCTGGCGGTCGAGCAGGGCGCGCTGGTTGGCGGGGCCGAGCAGGCTGACGGCGCTGTGCTGCCAGTGGATGGTCAGGCGGCGCTGCGCCCAGTCCTGCAACTCGCGCAGCGTGACGACCTCGCCGTCCAGCCGGGCGGTGCTGCGGCCCTGGCTGGTCACGCGGCGGCTGGCGGCGTCGTCGTTCCAGAAGCCGGTCACGAGCAGGTCGTCCTCGCCCGTGCGGATCAGGTCGGTGTTGCTGCGCGATCCCAGCAGCAACCCCAGGGCGTCCACGATGATGCTCTTGCCCGCGCCGGTCTCGCCGGTAAAGACGCTGAGGCCCGCGCCGAAGTGCAGGTCCAGCGTCCGGATGGTGGCGAGGTTCCGGACTTCCAGGCGGGTCAGGGACGGCCCGGCGTCCACCGTCAGCGCGGGAGCAGCGGTCGGGAGCGGCGCGGTCTGGGTGGTCTCGTCGCGGGGGCGGGCCTTTCGGGTCACGCCCGCCAGTCTAGCGTCTGCCCCGCCGGGCAAGCGGGGTCAGCGGCAGGTTTCAGGGGAGGCGTTCAGGGCGGGCAGATGTCTGGCGGGGGTGCTGAACATGAAATCCTCATTACATTGCCCCCACGTTCGGCTGTGGGTGCGGAGCGAGAATGCGCTCAACCGGTTCACTCCGGGCAGGTTGCGGGCTCACGGTGGGCCGGGCCGCCCACTCAAGCGGGTGAAGTTCAAAGGAGCAAGTCATGAGTAACGAAATGAACGGCGGCGTCAGCAAACGCAGCCTGCTGATGCTGGGTGGCCTCGCGGCCCTGGCACTGAACAAGGACACCCGCCGCGCCCTGGTCACGGGCAGCCGTGACGTGTGGAGCGGCGCGCAGCACACCCTTCAGGACACCGTGAAACCCACCCTGGCGCAGGGACTGACCCAGGGACTGGCGCAGGCGCAGGAGCTCTCGCAGGGGCTGGCCCACGAGGCCGCCCGCCGTGGCCAGAGCGCCGCGCAACTGATCCGCGAGGAAGGCGTGCCCCGCGCGTCCAGCCTGCTGAGCAGCGTGCTGGACGAGGTCGCCACGGTCGCCGGTGGGCTGGCGGGCACGGCCGGGGAACTGGCAGGCACCGCGCAGGAACGCGCCGGGGTGCTGGCAGGCACGCTGGCCGAGAGTACGCAGACGGTCACGAAACAGGGCCGCCGGAAGGCGGGGCGCCTGCTGAGCGCCGCGCAGCACACGGCCGGGGATACCCTGGCGGACGCGCAGGGCGCCGGGAAGGAACTGTTGGCGACCGTGCACGACCGCGTGAGCAGCACCCTGCATGAGGTCGCGGACGGCGCGCAGACCCGTCAGCGCCGCATGGAACGCACCCTGAAGCAGGCGCGCCGTGACGCGGAACGCGAGCTGGCTGCCGGTCGCAAGACCCTGAACCCCGCGAAACTCCAGAAGGCCGTCGACCGGAAGGTCGCGCCGCTTCAGAAGGAACTGGCCCGTGAACTGAAAGTGCTGGAGAAACAGGCGAAACAGGCCCGCCGTGATGACCGCAGCGGCAGTCCCGCCGGTGGCCTGACGGCCCTGGCCCTGATCGGGACGGGCGCGGTGGTGCTGGCCCGCGTTCCGGCGGCCCGTCAGGGCATCCTGAGTGCCGTGGAGGGCATGAGCCCCGAGGCGGCGCAGTCTCTGCGGCAGGCGGGCCGCAACGCCCGGAACCTGATCGGCACGGCGTGGCTGGAGCGTATCGAGGAACCCAAGGTGACCCCGGCGCCCGGCGCGGCGCAGACCACCCAGGCCGCCACGACCGGCAGCAGTGCGGGCGGCGCGGTCGCCCCCGACGCACCGGCAGCGGCGCGCACGGCGGCCGAGTCCGGCAAGCCTGCGGGCGATACCAAACCCACCAACTGATTGACGTACCCAGCTCCCCTCCGGTCTGCACGGCCGGAGAGTGGGGGCAGCAGTGGCAGGAGGCACCCCGGGTTCGGGGTTCGCCTCCTGCTTTCGTCGTGGCCCTTTGCTGGGGCCCTTCGCTAGGGCACTTCGCTGGGGTCTTTCGCTGGGGTCTTTCGCTGGAGCGTGGCTGTCCGGCTGGGCTGGACCTGTCATGTGCGTGGTGGGAGGGGGCTGGCTGTAACGGCACTGTAAGTCGGGGGTGGATGCTGGTGGCAGGAGGCAGGCGGGCAGCGTTCCGTCCAGAGCGCTCGGACATTAGTGTATGTTGTTCCCTCAGGCGTGACACCCAAAAGGTTTGACTGGAACCGTTTCCCAGGCGAAGATTCCACTGTAGGACAACACACCAACTCGACCCTTAGTGCGCCGCCGCTCCTGCGGGCACGTTCAGGACGCGCGCGCCCACCCGGCCCCACGCGCCCCCCGCCCGATCCGCTGCCTGCCGCCCCGCTTCCCACCTGCCCAGCCAGAGGAGGACCGCCCATGAGTCTGACCGCCAGCGCACCCCTTGCCGACCTCGGCATCAAGACCGCCACCATTCACCTGAACCCCGGCGTGGACGACCTGTACGCGCACGCTGCCCGCCTGGGCGAGGGCGTGCAGGCCGCCTGCGGTCCCCTGACCGTCCGCACCAACAAGACCGGCCGCAGCCCGAAAGACCGCTTCATCGTCGAGGACGACCTGACCCGCGACAAGGTCTGGTGGGGCGGCTTCAACACGCCCATCAGCGGCGCGGTGTTCGACCGCCTGCTCGACAAGATGACCCGCTACGCCGAGGGGAAGGAACTGTTCGTGCAGCAGGTGTACGCCGGAACGGACCCCCGCTACCGCATCGGGTGCCGCATGGTGACCGAGATGGCGTACCACTCGCTGTTCATCCACAACATGTTCGTGCGCCCCACCCCGGCCGAACTGGCGGACTTCCACGAGGACTGGACGGTGCTGAACATCCCGTCGTTCCGCGCCGACCCCGCGCTGGACGGCGTGCGCAGTGACACGTTCATCATCATGAACTTCACGCGCCGCATGATCATCGCGGGCGGCACGCAGTACGCCGGAGAGAACAAGAAAGGCATCTTCGGCGTGCTGAACTTCCTGCTGCCCGATCAGGGCGTCATGCCCATGCACTGCTCGGCAAACGTCGGGGACGGCGGCGACGTGGCGCTGTTCTTCGGCCTGAGCGGCACCGGCAAGACCACCCTGAGCGCCGACCCGGCCCGCCACCTGATCGGCGACGACGAGCACGGCTGGACCGACACGGGCATCTTCAACTTCGAGGGCGGCTGTTACGCCAAGGTCATCAAACTGAACGCCGAGGCCGAACCCGACATCTACCGCACCACCCGCACCTACGGCACCGTGCTGGAAAACGTGGTCCTGGACGCCAGCGGCCAGCCGGACCTGAACGACGGCAGCCTGACCGAGAACACCCGCAGCGCCTACCCCATCAGCCAGATTCCGAACGTGCAGCCCGGCAGTCTGGGCGGCCACCCCCGCAACGTGGTGTTCCTGACCGCCGACGCCTTCGGGGTACTGCCGCCCATCAGCCGCCTGAGCGCCGAGCAGACCATGTACCAGTTCATCAGCGGCTTCACCGCCAAGATCCCCGGCACCGAGGACGGCGTGACCGAACCCAGCCCCACCTTCAGCACCTGCTTCGGCGCGCCGTTCATGCCCCGCCACCCCGGCGAGTACGCCCGCCTGCTGGCCAGCCGGGTGCAGGACAGCGGCGCGCGCGTGTGGCTGGTGAACACCGGCTGGACCGGCGGCATGTACGGCACGGGCCAGCGCATGAGCATCGCGCACACCCGCCGCCTGATCGGCGCCGCCCTGAGCGGCGAACTGGACAGCGCGACCTTCGAACGCGAACCGCACTTCGGGCTGGAAATCCCCACGAACGTGCAGGGCATCCCGGCGGGCGTCCTGAACCCCCGCGACGCCTGGGCCGACCCGCAGGCCTACGACGAGACGGCCCGCAAACTCGCCCGGATGTTCCGCGAGAACTTCCGCCGCTTCGAGGACGGCGTGGACCCGGCCGTGACCGCCAGCATGCCCGACCCAGACGCCGCCCCGCAGGCCTGAACCCGCACACCGAAGAAGGCCCCCAGCCGATCAAGCTGGGGGCCTTTTTACGTGGAGGATGAAGTTATACGGATTCCGTCTGTTTCGTTGACAACTTGGGAAGGCGCCAAGTTGCCAACTCCACGCCCGGAACCCGTCCGGCTCCCACTCGCTCCGCTCGGGTTGAACGGTTTGTGCAAACCATTCAACCGGAGTCCGTATTACTCCTTGACGCCGCCGGACACGGTGCCGCCCACGAAGTAGTTCTGGAAGCCGTAGAACAGCGCAATGATCGGCAGGGCGCCCAGGGTGCTGGCGGCGGCGAACACGCCCCACTTGGTGCTGAACTGTCCGGTCGTGAACGAGCGCAGCATCACGCCGACCGTCCACTGTTCCACGCCGGTCAGCAGGACGTTCGCCAGGATGAACTCGGCGTACGTGCCGATGAACTGGTTCAGGAAGATGAACACCATGATCCCGCCGGACAGTGGCAGCACGACCTTCACGAAGGTCTGCCAGCGGGTCGCGCCGTCCACCATGGCCGCTTCCTCCAGCGATTCGGGCAGGCTTTCCACGTACCCCTTGAAGATCCAGGTGTTGAAGGCGATGGCGCCGCCCGAGTACGCCAGGATCAGGCCCGTGAAGGTGTTGCCCAGGCCCAGGTCCGTCAGGAGTTTGTACACGGCGACCAGCGCCAGGAACACCGGGAACATCTGGATGAAGATGAAGAACAGCAGCATCTGGAACCGGCCGGGGAAGCGCAGTCTCGCCATGGCGTACCCGGCGGTGGTGGACAGCAGGATGGCCAGGATGCCGGTCAGGCCGGACACGAACAGCGTGTTGCGGACCGACAGCAGGAACTTGCTCTCGTTGCTGAAGCCCGTGAACTGGCCGGGCGTCATGAACAGCACCAGGATGGTCAGGGCGACCACCAGGACGCGCATGGCCCAGGTGCGGGCCTGTTGCAGGCCCACGCTGTCATGCCCGAAACGGCCGATCAGCGCGCCGAGCAGCACGGCGGTCAGGGCCGCGCCGCCCACCCCGGCCAGCAGCAGTTGCCAGCCGGGAATGACGACACCCTCGAACAGTTTGGCGAAGTTCTCGGTGCTCAGGACGTCCAGGCGGGGCATCAGGCCGCTGCGGTACAGGATGTTGGGGTTCTCGAAGTCCGGGAAGGCGAACAGGCTGTTGCGCGGGTCGAAGGCGGCGATCAGCACGTACAGCAGCGGGTACACGGCGACCAGCACGACCAGGATCAGGAACAGGTGCGTGAGCTGGTCCCCCAGCACGGCGGCGTAACTGATGCGCCGTCCCGTGCGGGCCATGCCGATCCGCTGACCCACGAGGCTGGTCAGGGCCAGCACGCCGCTGGCAGCCAGCAGGAACAGCAGGAAACGAACCCAGCCGCGTTCCACGAAGTAGATCGAGAAGCTCTTCTGGCGGCCTTTCATGTTCTCGACCAGCGCCTGCCCCAGCACGAGCAGGCCGATGATCAGGGCGGCCGTGACCAGCCACGGCAGCGCGCGGCGCAGCAGGCTGGGTTCACGGTGGACGTACCCGCCGGGCGGCAGGTCGCTGGGCTTGGGTGTGGCGGTCACTTGCGGGCCTCCTCGAACACGCCGGCGGCGCGGAAGTTCACGAGGCTGATGGCGAGGGTCAGGAAGAAGATGATCAGCGCGATGGCGCTGGCCAGCGCGAAGTTCTGCCCGCCGCTGGACACGAACGCGGTGTTGTACCCCCACGACAGCAGGATGTCGGTGCTCTGCGCGGTACTTTCACGGCCTTCCTGGGCCGGGCCGCCCGCCGTGAGCAGGTAGATGATGCCGAAGTTGTTGAAGTTGAACGCGAAGCCCGACAGCAGGATCGGCGTGAACGAGGTGCGCAGCAGCGGCAGCGTGATGTTGGTGATCTGCTGCCAGCGGCTGGCCCCGTCGATGCTGGCGGCCTCGTACAGGTCCTCGTTGATGGTGCTCAGGGCGCTGATGGTGGCGGTCATCATGTACGGGAAGCCCAGCCACAGGTTCACGAGCAGGATGCTGACCTTCGCCCACAGCGGGTCGCCCAGCCAGGGCACGGCGGCAATGCCGAGCAGTCCCAGGGTCTTGTTCACGATCCCGAACTGCTGGTTGAACAACGCCACCCACATCTGCACGCTGATCACGGCGGGTACCGCCCACGGCAGGAACAGCAGCGTGCGGTACACGTTGCGGCCCTTCAGGCGTTTGTTGTACAGCAGGATGCCCAGGATCAGCCCGGCCAGCGAGTTGATCACGATGGTCGAGAAGGCGAACACCACGGTCCACAGGAACACGGGCCACAGGGCGCGGCTGGCCTTCCCGAAGATCTCGCGGAAGTTGGCGAGGCCCACGTACTCGAAGCGGTTGATGCGGGTGACCTGCGCGACGGCCACGGTGTCCGGGACGGGCGCGGCCAGCGTGACGGTATTGGCGCGGACACTGGCGATCTTCTGCCGGTACGGCACGCTGGCTTCCTCGTCGAACAGCACGACAGTGCCGCCGGCGCAGGTGGGCGCGGCGCACTTCAGGTACTCCGGCAGGGGTTGCCCGGTCAGTTCCGGCAGGGTCACGGTCAGGCGGTCGGCGCTGAGGGTGGCGGGCGTGCGCGAGGCGCTGTCCGGGTTGCCGCTGTTCTCGCCGCTGTAGTTGGTGAAGGCGTAGTTCACGGTCAGCACGACCGGCAGGACCGTGAACGCCAGGATGAACACCAGGGCGGGCAGCAGGTAGAACCAGTTGGTGATCCACGGGAACAGGCGGTACGTCAGGGGGGTCAGGAGCAGCAGGGCCAGCAGCGTGAAGATCAGGATGGTGTACGCGGGGGCGCCGGGCAGGATCTGCGCGGCCAGGCCGGACAGCAGCCAGCCGATCAGGAAACTCACGCCGATCAGGGCGGCCAGGATCAGCAGCGCGGTGAACACGCCCTGGGTGCCCTGCGGCGGAACGGTAGGCCGCCGCCGGGGCGGTGGGTGCATGGTGTGGGTCATGGGTTGAAAGGACCTCGCTGCCGGGGGGCAGGCGTAACCGCCGGTCGCGCGGCGGGCAGAGCGGGTGGGTGCGGGGCAGACCTGGTTGCCGGGTAGCCTACACCCTGGAGTGGCCGGAGGGTGCAGCGACTGCCCATACGAACCTCCGGGCGGGCCTGAATGCAGCGTGCCTGAGTGCAACGTGACTGAGTGCAGCGTGCATGGGCGAGGCGGTCACCGTGCGGGGTTGGGGCCGTGCGGCGCCGGCAAAAGCAACTGCCCCGTCCGGCGTGACGCGGCGGGGCAGCGCGGGCATTACAGGCTCACTTGATGTTGCTGTTGATTTCCTGCACGGCCTTGTCGAGGATCTGGCCGTAGTTCTGGCCGGGCTTCTGGACGCTCTGGGCGATGGCGTTGCTCCAGGGGCCCCACACGGCGCCCATCTGGGGCACGTTGGGCATGGGGGTGCCGGCGCTGATGCTCTTGCCGAAGCCCACGACGACCGGGTCGGCCTTCAGTTTGGTGCGGGCGCTGAGGCTGACGGGGATGCGGCCGCCGGCCTTGTTGAAGGCGACCTGCGCGTCGCTGGAGCTGATCTGCTTGGCGAACAGCGCGGCGGCGGCCTTGTTCTTGCTGTAGGCGTTGAGCATGGTGCCCTGCACGCCCACGAAGGGGCTCCACTTGCCGCTCGCGCCGGGAGGGGTGGGGAAGGTCATGATGCCGTAGTCGATCCCGGCTTTCTTGATGTCGCCCATGTCCCAGGGTCCGGTCAGGAACATGGCGAGGCGGCCGTCCACGAAGGCACTCTTGGCGGCGCCGCCGTCCACACCCTCGGGCACGAGGTTGTACTTGTAGCGCAGGTCGTTCAGGAACGCGCTGGCCTTGTCGGCTCCGGCGTTGGCGAGGCCCACGTCCTTGGTGTTCAGGGTGCCGCCGGTGTTCTTGAAGACGTAGCCGCCGTAGGCGCTGACGATCCCGAACTGCATGTAGGCGTTGCTGAGGTCGGCGAGGTAGCCGTACTTGCCGCTGCTGGTGTTCTTCTGCGCGGCGGCCAGGAACGCGTTCCAGGTGGTGGGGGCGCTGGGCACGAGTTTCTTGTTGTACACGACGGCAACGGCCTCGGCAAACATGGGCAGGCCGAACAGCTTGCCGCCGTAGGTCATGGCGCTGACGGCGGTCTTGTCGAGGTCGGTCTTGCTGGTGATGAATTTGTCCATCGGCTCGATCACGCCGGCGGCGGCCAGCTGGCCGAGGCGGTCCTGGGGCAGGGTGGTGACGAGGTCGGGGCCCTGGCCCTTGGGGGCGCTCTGGATCAGCTTGTCGGGAATCTGATCGAAGGGCACGCTGACGATGTTGACGGTGTTACCGGTTTTCGTCTTGAACTGGGCGGCCTGGGTGCGCAGCCACGCGAGTTCGCTGTCGCCGAAGTGCGTCCAAACGGTGATGGTGGCGGCGCTGGCCTGGCCGAGCAGCGCGAGGGACAGAACGGTCAGTGCTTTTTTCATGAGGCTCCTTACGGATGAGCGGTCCTGTGTGAACCGCTTCCAATTGGGGTACATCTGATTCCATCTGCCTTCCACAGGAGGAGGCGTCCGGGGGTGCCGACCTGAGCCCTGTCGGCTGAGTTTTCACTGGTTGCTCGCCTTTCAGTATAAGCCCGGATCGCTTTCCTGGCAATGCCCCCATTATGGAAGAATGAACGTTCCAGTCAGATAAAAATCATACTTTTCGTACCGGGTCCAATATTTACGGATGCCGCGTGCGCGTCCGCTGGTCCCGGTCCTCGGTCTGTCAAGATCGCCCGATCATACGGCAAACGTGAGAGTTCCGCATCCCCCCACTCATCTGCCACGCGGCCCACACGACCGGGCCACGGGACATAGGAACAGGACGTTTCAGAAAAGCGCTGCCGCCACCCTCACATGCAGGGCACATACGGGGCCGCAGGCAGGCAGTCCTGCACGCCACTCCGCCCCCACCGGAATGGGTGACAGGCGGCGCCCATGCGCAGGATGCGGTTCCACAGACCTGATCGTGCCCGGCCTGATCGTGCCCGGGCGGCGCGCCCGGACAGGCGTCCTTACCGAGCGGTCAGGCCGGGGCGTATACTCCGCGCATGTCGGCCTCCCCCACCCCCCCCGCAGCCACGGGCCGCACGCGCCTGACGCTGTTCTTCACCATCTTCATCGCGATGCTGGGCCTCAGCGTCCTGTTCCCCATCATCGCGCCGCTGGGCCGCCAGCTCGGCCTGACCGAGACACAGACCGGCTGGTTCTCCACCGGGTACTCCCTGATGCAGTTCGTGTTCTCCCCCATCTGGGGAAGCCGCAGCGAACGCCTGGGCCGCAAACCCGTGCTGCTGCTGGGCCTCGTGGGCTTTTCCATCAGCTTCGGCCTGTTCGGCATCCTGGCGCAACTGGGCGTGCAGGGCGCGCTGGGCGGCACCGCCCTGTTCGCGCTGCTGGTCATCTCCCGCCTGATCGGCGGCGTGCTGTCCAGCGCCACCCTGCCCACCGCGCAGGCCATGATGGCCGACCTGAGCGACAAGGAAGACCGCGCCGCCAGCCTCGGCCTGATCGGCGCGGCCTTCGGGCTGGGCGTCGTGTTCGGCCCCGCCATCGGCGCACTCCTGAGCACCGTCAGCCTCACCGCGCCCATCTTCTTCAGCACCGCGCTGGGCCTGATCACCGCCCTCGTCGCGTGGCGCACCCTGCCCGAAACACGCCGCGCCGGAACACCCGAACCCGCCGCCGGCAGCCGCCGCGCGCTGCTGGGCCAGGGAGCCATCCCGCTGTTCCTGGCGATCAGCGCCCTGAGCACCCTCGCCAGCGTCGGCATGGAACAGACCATCGGCTTCTACGTGCAGGACACCCTGAACCTCACCCCCGAAGGCGCGGCCCGTACCGTCGGCGGCATGCTCACCATCTTCGGACTGGTCGCCGCGCTCGTGCAGGGCGGCGCCATCCGCCCCCTCGCCAAACGCTTTCCGACCACGCCGCTGGTCGCCGCCGGGCTGCTGATCATGGCCGCCGGAATGTTCCTGCTGCCCACCGGCCAGAGCTTCTGGCCCATCACGCTGGCCCTGGCCGTCATCGGAATCGGCAGCGCCATCCTGAGCCCCAGCCTCAGCGCCGCCCTGAGCCTCAGCGTCACCGAGGACCAGCAGGGCGCCGTCGCCGGACTGAACTCCAGCGCCCTCGCCCTGGGCCGCATGACCGGCCCCCTGCTCGGCACCGGCCTGTACCAGACCGCCGGACACGCCGCCCCCTACCTCCTGAGCGGCGGCGTCCTGACCGCCCTGCTGATCTGGACACTGATCAGCCGACCGAAGGTCAATGCCAGCTGATGGCTGATGGTCAACAACGTGTGCGCGGGCTGACCGCTTCCGTCAACCCCAATCACTCTCCAGTGCCTACACCCCACTTCCTACCCCCTCCCCTTTCCGGCGCGTACACTGCCAAGGTGAACGACGCTCCACGCCGACCCTCTGCCCGCCCTGCTTCCGGCTCGTCCCGCGGTCCCCGCGAGGACCGGCCGGGACCGTTCAATCCCGCGCGTGAGGTGGCGGTGCGGGTGCTGCTGCGCGTCCTGAACGGCGACGCCTTCGCCGCCCCGGCACTGGACGACGCCCTGCAACAGGCCCGCCTGCCGGGCCGGGATTCGGGACTGGCGACGCACGTGGTGTACGGCACGCTGCGGCACGCGCTGACGCTGGACCGCGCCCTGACCCCCATGCTCAAGGGCGAGACGCACCCGAAAACGCGGGCCGTGCTGATGGCCGGAGCGTTCGAGAAACTGTTCCTGGGCACCGCGCCGCACGCCGTGGCGAGCGAGTACGTGAACCTCGCCCGCGGGGCACGGCTGGGACCGCCCGCGCTGGTGAACGCCGTGCTGCGCCGCGTGACGCTGCCCGACGCGACCGACGAGACCCGCACGGAACTGCCCGGGTGGCTGGCCGGGGTGTACCGCGCGGCGTTCGGTGAGCAGGCGGGCGCGGTCATGGCGGACCTGCTGCGCCCGCAACCGCTGTGGCTGAGCCTGTCGGACGCAGGCGTGCGAGCCCTGGAAGAAGAAGGCAGCGTGGTGCATCCGGGCGTGCAGGGCGTGGACCGCGTGGAACTGGACCGCCCGCTGCGCCGCACCGCCGCGTACGAGAACGGGCAGGCGCAGCCGATCAACCCGGCCAGTCTGGCCTGCGTGGACGCACTGGGCGACGTGAGCGGCGTGCGCGTGCTGGACCTGGCGGGCGGGGCGGGCGTGAAGGCCGCGATGCTCGCCACGCGCGGCGCGCAGGTCACCAGCGTGGACCTCGTGGCCCGCAAGCACGACGCGGCGCGCGGGAACCTGCGCCGCCTGGGCCTGAAAGCCGAGTTCGTGACGCACGACCTGACCGAACCCCTGACCCTGGAACCGGCGGCCGTGGTGCTGCTGGACGCCCCCTGCACCGGCAGCGGCACGCTGCGCAGCCACCCGGAAATCAAGTTGCGCCTCACGCCGGACGCCGTGCAGGAAATGGCGGCGCTTCAGGCACGGATGCTGCCGAACGCGGCGGCGCTCGTGCCGCCCGGCGGGACGCTGGTGTACTCGGTGTGCTCGGTCACGCCACAGGAAGGACCGCAGGTCGTGCAGGCCTTCCTGGACGCCCACCCGGACTTCGAGGCGCAGCCCGTGACGGGCGTCGAGGTGCCCACCGTCCCGGCGGGACCGGGCGTGCTGACCGTCCCGGACGGCGGCATCGATGGGTTCTTCATCGCGCGGATGGCACGCCGGGCGTAAGCGGTAGGCAGCGCAGACCGGGCCGGGTACGCTGGGGTATGACACTCCTGCGCCGGTCCGTCCTGCTGAGCCTGTTCCTGACTCTTGCGTCCGGCGCCGCGCGGGCGCAGGCTCCGGCGAACTGCGCGCTGGCGAACGCCGTGGACAGCGGCACCTACGCCACCCTGACGATCAGCGCGTGGTCTGAAGTCGATCAGGACAACGCCAGTTACAACTGGGCGGAGTGCCGCGCCGCCGCGCTGCGCCGCACGCTGACCGGCAACCCGAAACTCAGCGCCCGCATCGACACGCTGCGAAGGCAGTACCGCGAGATGCGCGCCATCGAGAGCGAACTGGCGGGCACGCGTGCCGGGGGCGGCACCCTGTACGCGCACGCCGTCCCCCGATCCTACGCGTTCCTGGAAGAGCAGATCGGGAGTCTGGCGGCGCTGGCCCGCAGCTCTCTGGGCGGGCAGACGGGCACCCTGTACGCACGGCAGGTCACGCAGGCCCGCGCGGATCACGCGGCGTACATCGCGGCGCTGCGCCGCTACCGGCCCGGCGCCGACGAGGATTACGTGCGGTTCGACCCGGCCGACTGGAAGGCCAGCGTGGACCGCTACGAGGCGCTCGGGAAGGCGATCATGGGCACGCTGGGCACACGCGGGGACGCCGCGACCGCCACGGGGTACGCCATCCTGAACAGCCCGGTCTTCAGTGCCGACGGCGAATTCTGACCCGTTCCTACTGACGCGCAGCCGCGCGCCGCCGCAGATGACTCCACAGGTCGCCTTCCAGCGCGGCCGCCCACACCAGGGGCACCTCGCTGACCTGCGCGGCACTCAGGGTCACGGCCCGCTCGCCGTTCGTCAGGAGCGTGAAGGCCTGCGCGGCACCGAACAGTGGGGGCTGCGCCGCCCAGCCCTGCGCGGCCGCCTGCGCCACCCAGTGCGTGAATGCCGCGCGGATGTCCGTGCCCGGCGGCAACAGGGCATGCGGCGCGCCCTGCGGTTCCGACCAGGACACGCCGGGCAGGGCGCCCAGGTTCAGGCCCGGCTCTGCGGCCGCATGCCCCGACCGGGGCAGCAGCGGCAGCTCCAGCGTGCCGACCTGGGCGCCGACCACGAGCAGCAGGGACTCCTCCCCCACCCCGAACAGGTCCGCAGGCACGCCGAAACCCACGGCACCCGTCGGCACGGGCGGGCACCCGGCCGCCAGCAGCGCGGCGCGGAGGCCGGTCAGCGCCCGCGCCTGCCCGTGCGGGTCAGCCGGGCCGCGCAGGCGCACGAACGTCCCACCCGCCCGGTCGCGGTACACGCCCAGCGGGGTCACGCCCGCAGGCCACGCCACGCCGCGCAGCGGGGCAGGCAGGTCCGCCACGCGCCGCAGGGGCCAGCGCAGCGGCGGGAACAGCAGTCCCAGCGCCAGCCGCAGCCGGGCCAGACCCCGCCCTGACAGACGGCCCCCCATCGTCGCCGGATAACTGAACGTCCAGTCCGCTGCGCGCTTCATGCCCTCAGTGTAAAACCGGGCCGCACACGGCGACCCGGCAGGTGCAGCCTGGGGTGCAGTCCTGAAGGGGTTATGCGGATTCCGTTTGTTTCGCCAACAATCCGGAACTTCACCGGATTGCCGGCTCCACGTCCGGAATCCTTTTCTCTCCTACTCGCATCCGCTCGGATTGAATGGTCTTTGCAGCCCATTCAATCGGAGTCCGTATTACTCGCCCAGCGCGGCGTCGAGGGCGATCTCGATCATGGCGTTGAAGGTCAGCTGGCGTTCCTCGGCGGTGGTTTCCTCGCGGGTGACGAGGTGGTCGCTGACGGTCAGGACGGTCAGGGCCTTCACGCCGTGCTTGGCGGCCAGGGTGTACAGCCCGGCGGCTTCCATCTCGACGGCCAGCACGCCGAAGTCCGCCCAGATCTTGTACTGGTCGAAATCGTCGTGGTAGAAGGTGTCGCTGCTCATGATGTTCCCGACGTGCGTGGTGTGGCCGCGCTCGCGGGCGATCTGGTAGGCGCGCATCAGCAGGTCGAAGTCGGCGATGGGGGCGAAGTTTTTCGCGCCGAAGCGGATGTTGTTGATGTTGCTGTCCGTACACGCCGCCTGCGCCAGCACAATGTCGCGCACGTGCACGTTCTCCTGATAGCTGCCGGCGGTGCCGACGCGGATCAGGTTCTTGCAGCCGTAGGCGGTGATCAGTTCGCTGACGTAGATCATGGAGCTGGCGATGCCCATGCCGGTGCCCTGCACGCTGACCCGCTGGCCCTTGTACGTGCCGGTGTAGCCGTGCATGCCGCGCACGGTGTTGTGCAGGACGGGGTCGGTCAGGAAGGTCTCGGCGATGTGCTTGGCACGCAGCGGGTCGCCCGGCAGGAGGACGGTTTCGGCGATCTGGCCGGGTTCGGCGTTCAGGTGAATACTCATGACCCCTGAGCCTACCAAGTTCCGGCGCGGCTGTGAACGGTCAGGCGGGGGTGGTCAGCGCCCCGCGGACGGCGTGCGTGAAGGCGGCCACGTCCGGGGTGCTGCCCTGCGCGAGGTCGGGCCTTCCGCCGCCCTTGCCGCCGCTGGCGTTCAGCGCGGCGCGCAGCACCCCGGCGGCATTCAGGTCGGGGTGCGCGCTGCCGATACCCACGCGGCCCGCATCTGTGACCGCCACGACGACCTCGCCGGGGTTCAGGTCGGTCAGGGCGGGCAGCAGGCCAGCCGGGTCGGGCAGCGTCACGAGACGCAGGGTCACCGTTCCGTGCGTCTGTGCGGCAGAGGCGTCCCGCAGGGTGCGGGCGTGCGCGGCGTGCAGAGCGTCCAGCTGCGAGGCCAGTGCGGCCCGCTCGGCGCTCAGCGCCTCGACCCGTTCGGGCAGCCGCTCGACCGGCACGCTGAACCCCACGGCCAGCCTACGGGCGTCGGTGTACACGCTGCTCAGGAACGCGCCCGCCTCCTCGCCTGCCATGAAGGTCACGCGGGTCACGCCGCCCTTCACGCGCTCGGTGCGCAGGATCACGACCGGGGCGGCCATGCTGGCGCGGGGGACGTGCGTGCCGCCGCAGGCGCTCACGTCGAACGGCTCGCCCTGCCCGTCCCGGAAGATCACGAGGCGCACGTCCCCGCTGACCTTCGCCCCGCGCCGCAGCGGGTAGAGGTGCAGGTCATGGTCCGGCACGACCGGCGTTTCGAGGGTCAGGTCGGTGCGGCCCAGCGTCTCGCGCAGCAGGACCTCGGCGGCCCGCACGTGCGTTTCGGCCGGGTCGCCGCGCAGGTCCAGGGTGCATTCCGGGCCGGTCATGTTCACGGCGTCCACCGTGAACGCCGGGTTCACGCGCACGAACGCCTGGGCCAGCAGGTGCTCGGCGCTGTGCCGCTGCGAGTGCCGCCAGCGGCGCGCGGCGTCCACCTCGCCCGCCACCGGCGTGCCGACCGGGGGCACGTCGCCGGTCAGGGCGTGCCAGATCAGTCCGGCGGCCCTGTCCCTGCGGCTGTGCGTCACGGTCGCCACGCGGGCGTCACCGCCTGCGTCCGTCCAGCGCAGCGTGCCGGTGTCGGATGCCTGCCCGCCCGACTCGGGGTACAGGGCCGTGGCGTCCAGCGCGACCTCGTGAGCGTGAGTGTGAGCGTGGGCGTGCGTGACCCGCGCGGTGAACAGCAGGTCGTGAGTGGTGTGGTACAGGGCGCGGGTCATGCCGCCCAGGGTACGGCACGGGGGCGGCAGCGTCCTGCCCGTCCCCTGTGCTCCGGCGGGAACAGACCTGAAGGGCACTTAAAGTCCCTTTCAAGGTCGCTTCAACAGTTCATTGCGGCAGCGTCAGATTCACTGAACTACACTGATCACATTCAACCGGACATCATTCCACTGTCCAGAACAGTATGTCCGAGACTCTTCGCTTCATTCAGGTTCCAGTTCTCTACTGCAACAGGAGGTCACCATGTCGAACTTCAGCATTTACATGATCGGGATCGTCGTTCTTATCGTCGGGTTGTTCATCGCCGGAAACGCGTTCGCGTGGCCGCAGTCGTACACCCTGATCGGCGCCGTGGTCCTGCTCGGCCTGGGCATCCTGGCCGGCGTGACCAGCACCAAGCGCCGCGATCCCCCCGCCGGTGACCCGCCCAGCACCCCCCCCGTCCGCTGAGCACTGACCATCACCCACGCAGCACCCACGCAGAACCGCCCCGGCCTGAAGCTGGGGCGGTTCTGCGTGGGTGCGTTCAGTCGTTCAGCGCCTGCCACGCGGCGTTCACGGCGGCGCCCCGCTCGAAGGGCACGCCGAGCGCGGCGAAGGCGTCTTCCAGGATTCCGGCGATGCTCAGGGCGTCGTAGCGGTCGGCGTAGCCCATGGTGCTCACGCGGAACACGGTGTCCTCGTGAGGGGCCTGTCCGGGCAGGGCGCGCTGGCCCATGCTGGCCAGTTGCGCGGCCACCTGACGGCCGGTGATGCCGTCCGGGGGCGTCAGGACCGCGACGGCCGGGCTGGTGCGCGGTGCCCAGGCAGGCGCGCCCAGCGCGGTTCCGGCGGCGATCAGGGCGTCGGTCTTGCGGCGCTGCTCGGCCCACAGGACCTCGTGCGGCACGCTCAGCAGGCGGTCCAGGGCGGTGCTCAGGGCGTAGATCAGGTTGATGGCCGGGGTCTGCGGGGTGCTCCCGGCTTTCTGTCCGGCCAGTTCGCGGGTCATGTCGAGGTAGAAGGCGTTGCCCGGATTGCGGATCATGCGCGCCTGCACCTCGGGGCTGAACAGCACGAAGCCCAGGCCCGGCGGGGTGGCGGTGCCCTTCTGGCTGCCGGAGACGATCACGTCCACGCCCCACGCGGCCGGGCGGAGTTCCGCCACGCCGTACGAGGTGATGCAGTCGGCAATGACGATCAGGTCCGGGTTCTGCGCCTTCGCGGCGCGGGCGATGGCTTCCAGGTCGTGCAGGGCGCCGGTGCTGGTCTCGCTGTGCGTGATCAGCAGGGTGTGCGCGCCGCGCGTGGCGTCCGCGACCTGCTGCGGGTCGAGCACGTCGCCCCAGGGTCTGGCGACCAGGGTCGTGTCGTACCCGAAGCGCTGGGCCATCTCGCCCCAGCGTTCGCTGAACTTCCCGGCCTGGGCGTTCACGACCCGCGCGCCTGCCGGGGTGGTGCTCAGCAGGGCGCCCTCGAACGCGCCGGTGCCGCTGCTGGTCGTGATGACGGCGTCGTAGGGGTCGCCGAGCAACTGCGTGAGTTTCGCGCGGGCTTCCATCAGCTTGTCGATGCCGGCCTGCGCGCGGTGGTGCATCTGCGGTTGCGCCAGCTGGGCCAGCACGTCCGGAGCGACTTCGACCGGGCCGGGGGCGATCAGGCGGGCGCGGTTCAGGGGCGCGTACTGCATGGGGGGGGCTTCGCTCATGCCCCGCATGGTAGCCCGCGTGGGGGTGCGCCGCTCGGCACTGTGCAGCGGAGTACTGGCCCGGTACCGGGGCGCCGGGTGGGGGGATGCGCGTGGGGGGCTACGTGTCGGGTGCACACCCGCCGAACGTGAGGATCTTCAAACTTAATGGGCAGATTGTGAGGACAGCGTGCGGTTCTCATGATGCAATAGCAGCAGATGCTTACTTCACCTTCATTTCTGACGCGCCGCACCCTGTTCCTGCTGACCGCCCTGCTCGCTGCCCAACAGCCCGCCAGCGCACAGACGGGCGAGACACAGCCGACCCCTGCACAGACGGCCACCACACAGACGGGCGCTGCACAGACAGCCACCACACAGACGACGGCGACCCAGCCGGCTGCGCAGCAGAACGCCGGTGTCCAGAACTCGGGCGTTCAGGCCGGAGGTGGGCAACCGGGCGGCACGCAACCCCCCGCCGCTCCCGCCGGGCCGGTCATCGCGCCGTCCCTGCCGACCCTGAACCTGCCGGGCGTGACCCTGAACCCGGAGCAACTGGTCAATTCCAGTGACCTGTTCTCGGAGGTCGTGCAGGCGGACTTCCTGAGCTGCGGGCAGCAGGCGCACCGCGACCCGACGCTGGACAGCGTGGCCGAGCAGGTCCTGCGGGGCTTCACCCTGAAAAACGAACTGGCCCGCTTGCACTACCCGGCGAAACGCTCGGCCAGTTTCACCATGGCGAAACTCGGGAAGGTCAAACTGGTCGCCGGGGCACTCGCCAACCAGTGCGGGCACCGGGTCGGCTTCAGCCGCTACGGCGTGTCGGTGCAGGACGGCCGGGCCGCGCTGGTGTACGTGCAGCCCGCACAGATCGAGGTCAGCGATCCCCGCGAGTGGATGGTGCGCTTCATGAACATCACCAACGAAGCCCGGCGGCAGGGGCAGCGTTGCGGAGACCAGCTGTTCAACACGACCGGCCCGCTCGCCTGGGACGACACGCTGGCCCGCAGCGCGCAGATGCACGTGAACGACATGGTCCGCCTGAACTTCCGCGGGCACGTGAACCCCGAAACCGGCAGCGAACCCCTGGAACGCGCCCGCCAGAACGGCTTCACAGGCGAACTGGCAGGCGAGAACGCCGCCTACAACGTCATGACGCCCGAGGAGGCCCTGCAGACCCTCATCGACAGCCCCGGCCACTGCCGGACCCTCATGAACCCCGACTGGACCCTCTTCGGCGCCGCCGTCGGCAACGGCACCCCCACCACCACCTTCGCCAACTACTGGGTGCAGAGCTTCGGGCGGTGATACGGCTGATGGCAGATAGCTGATGGCAGACGGCGGGTGGCGGGTGGCTGGAGGGGGTTGCGGGCGGGTGCATTCCTCTCCCCCGCCCGCAACCCACTGCCCCGCATGAAGGCCGCCGGTACGGCTGGCGGGCGGGGAGCGGCTAGGCTGCGGGCATGCGAATCGTGATTGTGGGCGGCGTGGCCGCAGGAATGAGTGCGGCCAGCCGGGCGCGGCGGTTCAGTCCGGACGCGCAGATCGTGGTGTTCGACCGTGGTGAGTTCGTGAGTTACGGCGCGTGCGGGTTACCGTACGTGATCGGCGGTGAGGTCGGGGACTTCGGGGATCTGGTGGCGCGCACGCCCGAGCAGATGCGGGCGCGCGGGATCGGCGTGCGCACCCGGCACGAGGTGACGGGCGTGGACGCGCGGGCCGCGACGGTCACCGTGCTGGACCGCGAGGCGGGGCGCACGACGACCGAACCGTTCGACCGGCTGCTGCTGGCGACCGGGGTGTCGGCCGTGCGGCCCGCGTGGGCCAGAACGGACCTGGGCGGCGTGCACGTGCTGCGCGACATTCCGGACGGGCAGGCGCTGGAGGCGAGCGTGGCGGGCGCCCGCCGGGCCTGCATCGTGGGCGGCGGGTACATCGGGCTGGAGCTGGCCGAGGCGCTGCGGGCGCGGGGCCTGAGCGTGGTCCTGCTGGAACGGGGGCCGGAAGTGGCAGGCCGCATGCTGGACCCGCAGTTGCAGGCGCAGGTCCGTGAGGAACTGGAACGCGGCGGGGTGGACGTGCGCTGCGGCGTGACCGTGGAGGGCCTGACCGGCACCGGGCACGTGACGGGCGTGCAGACGGACGCCGGACTGGTGCGCGCCGATCTGGTCGTGGTGGCGGTCGGCGTGAAACCGAACGTGGAACTGGCGCGGGCAGCCGGGGTGCGGCTGGGCAAGACGGGCGCGGTCGCCGTGAACGCCCGGCAGGAAACGAACGTGCCCGGCATCTACTCGGCCGGTGACAACACGCAGAGCACGCACCGCGTCACGCGCCGCAGCGTGCACATTCCGCTGGGCCTGCCCGCCAACCGCATGGGCCGCGTGGCAGGCGTGAACATGGCCGGAGGGCACGCCCGCTTTCCCGGCGTGGTCGGCACGGGGATCTTCAGGACCTTCGAGCTGGGCGTGGCCCGCACCGGCCTGACCCAGACCGAGGCGGACGAACTGGGCCTGAAGGCCGTGAGCGTGGACGTGACCAGCACCGACCACGCCGGGTACCACTCGGGATCCAGACCCATTCACGTGCGCCTGACCGGCGAGCGGGGCACAGGCCGCCTGCTGGGCGCGCAACTGATCGGCCGCAACCACCTGAGCGTGAAACGGGTGGATGTGGTCGCGGCCCTGCTGGGCACCCGCGCGACCGCGCAGGACCTGTTCGACGCGGACCTCGCGTATGCCCCGCCGTTCAGTGGCGTGTGGGACGTACTGCTGGTCGCCGCCGACCGCCTGCACCGGCAACTCTGAACTTCAGCGGAGCCACGCAGCACCGGCACGCAGAAGGGGGGGCGAACCCGACCGGGCCGCCCCCCCTCACGCTGCGCCGGTCCTCAGGCGCGGACCATGTAGGCGCTGTCGATCACGTCGAGTTCCCGCACCTGCCCCAGCTGGTCCGGGGTCAGGGCGTCGTCGAGGGTCAGGGTGAACAGCGCCTGTCCGCCCTTCTCGGCGCGGCCGAGGGCCATTCCGGCGATGTTCACGCCCCAGGTGCCGAGCAAGGTGCTGAGTTTGGCGACTGCGCCGGGTTTGTCCTGGTTGCTGGCGATCAGGATGTTGCCTTCGGGTTCGAGTTCCACGCGGAAGTCGCGCAGGCGGGTCAGGCGGGGGTTGCGGCCGAACACGGTGCCGCCCACGGTGCGGGTGCGTTCCTTCTCGCCGGTCTGGCCGCCCGTGACCTTCACGATGACCTCGGTCTGGTAGTCGGGGCTGTCGGCCTGCTCGCGGATGGCGATGTTCACGCCGCGTTCGCGGGCGAGGGCGCGGGCGTTGATCATGTTGGGCGTCTCGTCGGTGCTGCCGCTCAGGTAGCCCACGAGGACGCTGGTGACGACCGGGGCGGGGTCGGCGGGGAACTCGCCGCGGAAGGTGACTTCCACGTCGTGCGCGCCGGGCAGCAGTTGCGAGAGGATGCGGCCCAGTTTGTCCCCGAGGGTCAGGTACCCGCCGAGGGCTTCCATGGTCTTGGCGTCCAGGGCGGGGGCGTTCACGGCGCCCTTGCTGACGTCGCCGTGCAGGGCGGCCAGCACGCGCGCGACGATCTCGGCGCCGACGCGTTCCTGCGCTTCGAAGGTGTTGGCGCCCAGGTGCGCGGTGATGCCCAGGTTCGGGGCGTGCAGGAAGATGTGATCGGCGGCCGGGGGTTCGTCCACGAACACGTCCACTCCGGCGGCGAACAGGTGGCCGCTGTGCAGGGCGTCCACGAGGGCCTGTTCGTCGATGATGCCGCCGCGCGCGGCGTTCACGGCGATGGCGCCTTTCTTCAGGCGGGCGAGTTGCTCGGCGCCGATCATGCCGCGCGTCTCGTCGGTCAGGGGGGTGTGGACGGTGATGGCGTCCACCTGTGAGAGCAGGTCGTCGAGGGTGGCGGCGCGCTTCACGCCCAGGCGTTCGAACTTGCTTTCCGGGACGTAGGGGTCGAAGGCGACGACGTTCATGCGCAGGCCCTGCGCGCGGTCGGCGACGATACTGCCGATGCGGCCGAGGCCGACGATGCCCAGGGTGCGGTCCTTGAGTTCCTGGCCCAGGTACTTGCGGTCCCACTCTCCGGCGCGGGTTTTGCGGTCGCTGCGGGTCAGGCCGCGCGCGGCGGCCATCAGGTGCATGACGGCCAGTTCGGCGGCCGACACGTTGTTGCTCTCGGGGGCGTTCAGGACCAGCAGGCCGCGCAGGCTGGCGTAGTCCAGGTCGATGTTGTCCACGCCCACGCCGCCGCGCCCGATGACTTTCAGGCGGGGTCCGGCCGCGTCGATCAGTTCCCGGTCGACCTTGGTGCGGCTGCGGGTGATCAGCGCGTCGTACTCGGGCAGGCGGCGCAGGGTCTCGGCGCGGTCCATGTTGCCCTGGTAGTCGATCTGGAAGCCGTCGTGTTCCAGGTTGCCGGGGTTCATCTCGTCGCAGATCAGGACGCGCAGGGTGTCGGTGCGGTCTGCCTGGGCCGGGTCGGTGGGCGTGGCGGGTGCGGTCATGCCCAGAGGGTAAGCGTCCGGAGGGGGTGCGGGCGTGATTTGGCTAGCAGGTTGGCTAGTGAAGAGGGCAGGTGGGCCAGTGCAGAGGGCAGGTGGGCGGCTGCGGGGCGCGGGGCGGGCTTGGGCTTGGGCGTTTCTTGATGCTGTGGCGGCGCGGGCCGGGGCGGACGGGGCAGGGCTGGATTTTATTTTTAGGCGTGCCTAAGATGCGGCATGTCGTCCACGCCCCCCTCACCCGAATCACCCGGCACGTCCTCACTGGACGCCCGCATGAACGCCCGCGCCGCCGCCATCCTCGAACGCACCGGCAACAAACGCGGCCTGGCACGCATCCTGCCGTTCCTCGGCCCGGCCGTGATCGCCTCCATCGCGTACATGGACCCCGGCAACTTCGCCACCAACATCCAGGGCGGCGCGCAGTTCGGGTACGGGCTGCTGTGGGTGATCCTGGCCGCCAACCTGATGGCCATGCTGATCCAGAACCTCAGCGCCAAACTGGGCATCGCCACCGGCAAGAACCTGCCGGAAGTCATCCGGGAACGCTTCCCGCGCCCCGCCGTGTGGCTGTACTGGGTGCAGGCGGAACTGGTCGCCATCGCCACCGACCTCGCCGAATTCATCGGGGCGGCCATCGCCATTCAACTGCTGACCGGCCTGCCGCTGATCTGGGGCGCGGCCATCACAGGTGTTCTGACCTTCTGGCTGCTGACCATCCAGCGCCGTGGGTTCCGCCCGCTGGAACTGGTGATCGGGGGCTTTGTGGCCATCATCGGCGTGGCGTACCTCACGCAGTTCGTGCTGGCGCGGCCCAACCTCGCGCAGCTCGGGGCGGGCTTCGTGCCGTCCTTCCAGGGCGTGGACAGCGTGTACCTCGCGGTCGGCATCATCGGCGCGACTGTCATGCCGCACGTCATCTACCTGCACTCCGCCCTCACGCAGGGCCGCGTACCCACCCGCAACGACCAGGAGAAACTGCGCCTGAGCCGCCTGAACCGCGTGGACGTGATCATCTCGATGGGCGTCGCCGGGCTGATCAACATGAGCATGCTGGCCGTCGCCGCCGCCACCTTCTACGGCAAGGGCATCGAGGACGCCGGGAACCTGGAAACCGCGTACCGCACCCTGACACCGCTGCTCGGCCCGGCCGCCGCGACCGCCTTCGCCATCGCGCTGCTCGCCAGCGGCCTGAGCAGCAGCGCCGTGGGCACCATGGCCGGACAGGTGATCATGCAGGGCTTCGTGAACTTCAGCATTCCGCTGTGGTTGCGGCGCACCGTCACCATGCTCCCGGCGTTCATCGTGATCCTGCTGGGCCTGGACCCCACCAGCGTCCTGATCCTGTCGCAGGTGATCCTCAGTTTCGGCGTGCCGTTCGCGCTGATTCCGCTGCTGGTCTTCGCCGCGCGGCGCGACATCATGGGCGTGCTGGTCAGCCGCCCGCACGTGACGGCGCTCGGGTGGCTGTTCGCGGGCATCATCATCGCCCTGAACGGCTACCTGCTGTGGGGCACCCTGGCCGGAGGGTAAACGGGGCCGTGGGGTCAGCACGACCCACACCCCGTTATACGGACTGCCGTCTGTTTCGCTGACAACCCGGAACTTCACCGCCCCTGCCAGCTCCACGTCCGGAGGGGCGTTTCTCTCCTACTCGCATCCGCTCGGATGGAACGGCTTTATAAGCCATTCAATCGGAGTCCGCATTACAGGCTGACGTCCAGCGGCAAAGCGGCGCCCAGTAGCGCGCCGTACGTGTCGCTGCCGATCTCGCGCACGCCCAGCGTCTCGATGTGCGGGTTCTGAATCTGGGCGTCCAGCAGCGTGAATCCGCGCGCGTGCAGGTGCGCGGCCAGGAGGATCAGGGCGGCCTTGCTGGCGTTCGTGACGCGGTGGAATTTGCTCTCGGCGATGAACGCGCCGCCCAGCGCGAGGCCCAGCACGCCCCCGGCCAGTTGCCCGCCGCGCCAGACCTCGAAGGAGTGTGCCAGTCCCTGCGCGTGCAGGTGCAGGTACAGGTCCGCGAGTTCGTCGCTGATCCACTCGCCGTCGCGGGGGGGGCTGCCCGGCAGTTCGCCCCGGCACCCGGCGACCACCTGCGCGAAGGCGGTGTCCATGCGCGGCTCGAAGTGCTTCAGCTCGCGGCGCAGGCGGCGGGGCACGTGCAGTCCGTCCGCCTCGGTCAGCGGGAGGACGGCGCGGCCCTCGACGGAGTACCATTGCAGGCCGTCGCCGTTGTCCATCAGGAACGCGCCCCCGGCGTAGTTGCGGGCGACCTCGCGGGTCAGGGGGTCCGGGTGGGTCAGGAAGGTGCGCGCGGCGGGCAAGTCACTCGCCTGCCGGGGCGGGTTTCGGGTACAGGACGGCCTGCGTGCAGCGGAACAGCGCCATGAGTTTGCCGTCAGGCGCGCGGACCTCGGCGTCCCAGACCTGCGTGGTGCGGCCGGCGTGCACGTTGCGGGCCTCGCAGGTGACGGTGCCGTCGCGGGCGGTGCCCAGGTGGTTGCTTTTCAGTTCGATGGTCGTGAACGAGTGCGCGCCGTCTGGCAGCAGGATGCGCGTGCCGTATCCGCAGGTGGTGTCGGCCAGCGCGATGACGCTCGCGGCGTGCAGGAAGCCGTTCGGGGCGAGCAGTTCGGGGCGGATGGTCAGTTCGCTGCGCAGCAGGCCCCGCGCGGCGTGCGTGAACCGGACGCCGATCAGGCCCGGCAGGCGGCCCGCGCCGAACGCGTTCAGGGACTCCAGGCTGGGCAGTTCTGGGGTGGACGGCTCGGGGGTGGGGGCGGAGGCACTCATGCCGCCCAGCGTACCGTGCCCGCCCGCGCCCCCGCTTTCTGCTGCCGCTTTCCCATCAGGCACGCTCCTGTGACCGGCGCCTCTGTGCCTGAACGCCGGCGCTCTAGAATGGTCGGGTGCGTCTTGATTCGTTGTCCACCCTGAACTACCGGAACCTCGCGCCGTGCACCCTGGCGTTTCCGGCAGGCGTGACGGGTGTGTTCGGCGAGAACGGCGCGGGCAAGACGAACCTGCTGGAAGCCGCGTACCTGGCGCTGACCGGCCTGACGGACGTGTCGCGCCTGGAGCAACTGGTGCAGCAGGGCGAGACCGAGGCGTACGTGCGCGCCGACCTGGAAAGCGGCGGCAGCCTGAGCGTGCAGGAGGTCGGGCTGGGGCGCGGGCGGCGGCAACTGAAACTGGACGGAGTGCGCGTCCGCACCGGGGACCTGCCGCGCGGGAGTGCCGTGTGGATCCGCCCGGAGGACAGCGAGATGGTGTTCGGGTCGCCGTCCGGGCGGCGCGCGTTCCTGGATTCGCTGCTGTCGCGCCTGAGCGCCCGCTACGCCGAGCAGCTCTCACGCTACGAGCGCACGGTGTCGCAGCGGAACGCGGCCCTGCGCGGCGGCGAGGAATGGGCCATGCACGTGTGGGACGAGTCGCTGGTGCGGCTGGGCACCGAGATCATGCTGTTCCGCCGCCGCGCGCTGGTGCGCCTGAACGAACTGGCGGCCGAGGCGAACGCCGCGCTGGGCAGCCGCAAGACCCTGACGCTGTCCCTGACGGAATCCACCACGCCCGAAACGTACGCGCAGGACATGGGGTCGCGCCGCGCCGAGGAACTCGCGCGCGGGAGTACCGCGACCGGCCCGCACCGCGACGACCTGCTGCTGACGCTCGGGGACTTCCCGGCCAGCGAGTACGCCAGCCGGGGCGAGGGCCGCACCGTGGCACTGGCGCTGCGGCGAGCGGAACTGGAACTGCTGGCCGAACGCTTCGGAGAGCGGCCGGTGCTGCTGGTGGATGACTTCTCGGCGGAACTGGACCCGGTGCGGCGGTCGTTCCTGCTGGAACTGGCGGCCAGCGTGCCGCAGGCCATCGTGACCGGCACCGAACGTGCGCCGGGCGCGGCCCTGACGTTGCGGGCGCAGTCGGGCCGCTTCACGCCGGAAGCCGAATCTGAGCTGCCCGAGGCTGAGCTGCCTGAGCCGGAGCTGCCCGAGGCTGAGCTGGCCGACGTGCCGGACGTGGCCGGGGTGGGCGCGTGACGCGTGGCCGCCGCCTGAGCGGCCCGCGCCAGATGGGCGAGCTGATGGGCGCCACGCTGGGCACGGCCCGGATCGCGCGCGGCATCGAGCGGGCGCGCGCCATCCTGATGTGGCCGCAGGCGGTCGGGCCGGAAATCGCGCGCATCACGCGGCCCCGCACGCAGCAGGGCGGGACGCTGTTCGTGGAGGTCCGTGACAGCGCCACCGCGCACCACCTGAGCATGCAGCGCCACCATTTCATGAAGGCCCTGAACGCCCTGATTCCGGAGAAACCCATCAGCGAGATCCGCTTCAGCGTGGGCACGGTGCGCGGCCCCGAGGCGGCCGTGCCGACGCCCGCACCGCTGCCCGCCCCGGATCGCGCGCGGGCGCGGCAACTGGTCGAGGGTGTGCAGAGCGAACGCAGCCCCGAACTGAAGGGCGCGGCGCTGCGGGCGGCCGAGGCGATCACCCGCGCCCGCCGCTGGCGCGAGGAGCAGGGCTGGCGTCCCTGCCCAGTGTGCGGCGAGGCCAGCCGCGAGCAGCCGTGCCGCGCCTGCCTGCTGACCCTGGACGACCCGAACGTGCGCCGCGCCGCGCGTCTGCTGCAACGCTGGCCCGAGCGGCTGCCCGAACTGCGCGGCACGCTGGGCGACAGCGGGGCGGGCGCGGCCCGGCACCTGGCGCTGCAACAACTGGCGGGGCAGCTGGACCTGCTGGCGCTGGAGTGCGTGCGCAGCGGCCAGGAGGACGGGTACCGCGAGTTCCTGGCGCAGCAGGCCGACGTGTTCATGGCCCTGACCCGGCGCTGCACGCGCGCGGAGTTGCGCCGCGTGGACCGCGCCCTGCTGCCCGACAGTGCCCGCAACGTCCTGAACGCCGGGCAGCCCTGACACCAGGGCCTCTCGGGAGGCACCTGTTGCGGGGGAGGCGGCTGCGTGAGAACTGCTCCTTTTGCGCGGCGGGGACGGGGTACGCTGGTCGGCATGACGGACCTTCCTCCCGGCACGCCCTCCGCCCCTGCTCCGGACAGCGCCAGCGCCCCGCTCGATTCTGCGGGGCAGCACCGGAAGCACGGCGAGCGGTCCGTGCGCGTGGCGGTCCTGACCGTCAGCGACACCCGCACCGAGGACACCGACACCAGCGGGCAGTACCTGCTGGGCGAACTGCGCGCGCGGGGGCACGAGGTCGTGGGGTACCGGGTCGTGAAGGACGACGCGGTGCACATCCGGTCCAGTCTGGTGGCGTTCGCGCGTGAGGCGACGGTGGTCCTGTCGACCGGCGGGACGGGCATCACGGGGCGGGACGTGACGGTGCCGGTCGTGGAGTCCATGATCACCAAACCCATTCCGGGCTTCGGTGAGCTGTTCCGGATGCTGTCGTACCAGCAGGTGGGGGGCGCGGCGATGCTGTCGCGGGCGGTGGCGGGACTGGTGCGCGGCTCGGTGGTGTTCGCCATGCCGGGCAGCCTGAACGCCGTGAAGACCGCCTGGGAGGGCATCCTGCGTGACGAGATCGGTCACCTGGCGTTCGAGGTCGAGCGGCACGGGCAGCCGGGCGTGCTGAGCGCCCCACCCGCGCTGCCGGAGGCGGGCGCGACCCTGCCTCCCGCGCCGCAGCCGGGTGCGGGGGGTGGCGTGGCGGCCGGGCTGGGCCGTCACCGTAAGGGAGGGCAGGGCAATGAGCGCTTCTGAACGTGGCGTGTCTGAACGTGGCGTGTCTGAAGGCGGCGTGACCCGCAGGTGGCCGCGCCCGGCGCGCGTCTGTGCCGCGGAAGTCTATGCCGCGGAAGTCTGTGCAGCGGGAGTCTGCTGACGGTGGGCCTGCTGGATGTGGGCGCGGGCCTGAGTCCGCTGCTGGCGGCGGCACTGGCCCTGCTGGGCGGGTACTGGATGCTGCGGATGGGGCGCGCGGCGCGGCTGGGCCTGACGCCCAGGGGCGCGTGGTGGGCGGTGCCGGGGCTGCTGCTGATGCTGCTGGCGCCCGTGCTGGACGTCCCGGCGCTGTTCGGGGTGGGCGCGGCGCTGCTGCTGCTGGCCGAGTTCCTGCCTGCCGCGTTCGTTCCGGCGGCCCCCGGCCCGGCGGGGCTGCGGTGGGACCGGCTGGGCTGGCCGCTGGTGGGCGTGACGCTGGGGGTGGGGTTGCTGCTGGCGCTGCGGGACCCGGCGAACCTGAATCCGCTGACGCTGTGCGTGGCGGTGGCGGCGCTGCTGTTCTCGGGGGCGGGGCTGGTGTCGGCGCTGGTCCCGGCGCGGCGGCGGGCCGCACCGTTCGATTCGCATGCCCGCTGGCAGACCCGCTGGAATCATGTGGTCACGCCGGACTGGCCGGACCTGAGTGTCACGCTCAGCGAGCAGGGCGCGCACCTGAAGAATGTCTCGGGGCGGCCGCTGCGGCTGGCCGGGTGGTCCCCGGCGGGCATGAACGCGTGGCTGAGTGTGCGGGGCGCGTCGGGCGAGCCGCTGCTGGAACTGCGCGCCGGGCAGGAGGCGCTGCTGCCGGTCACGGCGCAGGACAGTGGCGTGCGCGTCTGGTACGCTCCGGCCCGGGTGGAGGACGCGCACCTGTACCGCGCGGACTGGACGCCCACGGCGTACTCGGACAGCCGCGTGCTGAACTGATCCGGACTCCGGCCTGAGCAGCCTGCAAAGCCGTTCAACCGGAGTCCGTATGGGGGGCAACCTGAGGGTTCGCCATGTGGATTTGCAGGGTTTTTCACTTCGGCGGGGGAATCTCGGGATATGGTGGGCAGCATCGTGAGTCTGGTGTTTGACTGGTCGGCGCTGCGCGCGCTGACGGAAGGGCCGGGAACCGGCGGAATCCTCCGTCAGGAACCCGGTGATTTCCGAGTGGATGAAGTGCCCCTGTACGTGCCGTCCGGTGAGGGCGAGCACCTGTACCTGCAGTTCGAGAAGACCGGTCACACGACCGCGCACGTGTTGCGTGAACTCGGTGAGCAGGTCGGCGTGCGTGACCGCGAGGTGGGCGTGGCTGGCCTGAAGGACCGGCACGCCGTGACCACCCAGTGGATCAGCCTGCCGCAGAAGTACGAGGCGCGCGTGCAGAACTTCGCGCTGGACGGCGTGCGGGTGCTGCAACTGACCCGGCACGGGAACAAGCTGGGCATGGGGCACCTGCGCGCCAACCGCTTCTCGGTGCGGGTGCGGGGCGCGGCGGGGCAGGCTGATCAGGCCGCGCAGACGCTGGAGTTGCTCGCGGCGCAGGGCGTGCCGAATTACTTCGGGCCGCAGCGGTTCGGGCTGGGCGGCCTGAACGCCGAGGAGGGCCTGCGGGTCGTGCGGGGCGAGTCGCGGGTGCGTGACCCGCGCGTGCGGCGCTTCCTGACGACGGCGCTTCAGAGCGTGGTGTTCAACGGGTTCGTGAACCTCCGCCTGGAACGCGGGGTGTTCGCGGGCCTGCTGACCGGGGACATGGCGAAGAAACACGATACAGGCGGTGTGTTTCAGGTCGAGGACGCCGCGCAGGAGTCCGTGCGTGCGGCGCGCGGTGAGGTCAGCGCGACCGGCACGCTGTTCGGCAAGAAGGTCAAGCCCCTGACGCTGGACGCCGGGGCGCTGGAGCAGGAGGCGCTGGCGGCGCTGGGCCTGTCGGCAGACATGTTCTCGTCGCGCAAGGGGGACCGCCGCCTGACGCGGGTGTTCCCGGAGGACGTCAGCGTGACCGCCGAGGACGACGGCTTCACGGTGTCGTTCACGTTGCCGCGCGGCAGTTTCGCGACCAGCGTGCTGCGGGAAATCATGAAGACCGACGTGGACGCCGCCTCTCCCCTGCCCGGCGACGAGACGGGCGACCTGGAGGACGGCGAGTGAGCCGCGCGCGGCGGGTGGCGGCGCGGCGGGTGGCGTCCCTGGCCCTCAGTCTGGCGGTCACGGTCAACCTGGGCGGCGTGCAGGCGGCCACGCGGCCCCTGACCCTGAAACCCACGCACGGGGGGGCGCTGCTGATCGGAACGCTGAGCGTGCCGCGCGCCGATGAACTGACGGGCGTGTGGAGCAGCGTGGGCCGCGCCCGCCTGATGCGCTGCCTGCCGAACTGCGAGGTCGTGAAGGCCGTTCCCGTGCCGGGCAGCCTGAACCTGAACGACGCCAGCGCCTACCGGGTGGTGCTGGGCGGCACCTTCAAGGCCGGGCAGAAGATCAGTCTGGTGCTGCGCTACCGCAACGCGCAGATCGTGAACCTGACCGCCACCGTCGCGTACTGATGCGGACTCCGGTGACACCGTCTCTGGAACGGTCGATCCGGGCGCAGCGCAAAGGACAGCAGAGGCTTCCATGACCGCCCCGCCGGATACCGCGTGGCCCGACCCGGCCCTGCGGGCGGCCTTCCGGACCACGCGGTACGGCCCGCCGGGCGCGCGGGTCACCCTGACCGGGGAAGGTCCGGGTCTGCCCGGGGCGCCGCCGGACTGGACGGCCGGTCGCTGGGCGATTGTGACCGCCTGGAACCCGTCGGGACAGCGGCAGTCGCGGGTACGGAACGACGCGGCCCACGCGGCGCTGCTGGCGCAGGCAACGGCCTGGGCAGGCGCACCCGGCCGCACCGTGCTGGAGGCCCTCAACGGCGAGGGCGAGTGGCGGGAGCCGTCGTTGGTCCTGCGCGGCCCGTCGCTGCGGGGGGCGGCGCGGCTGGGCCGGGCTTTCGGGCAGGCGGCCGTGCTGTACGGCTGCGGGGCGCGGGCGGCGCTGGTGTGGCTGCCGCCCGGCGCGGAACTGGTGCGGCCCGAGCGGTTGTGGCTGCGGCCCGTGCCTGCCGGGCAGGATGTATACTGATCGATTGTGACGCTGGACGCTGCTGACGCCATTTCGCCGCTGGGGGTGCTGCCTCTGGCGGGGCCGACGTGTATTCACCTGCCGCTGAACGTCTCGCCGCAGGATCTCGCGCGGTACGCGGTGGGACTGGCGAACGCGCGGGGCGGGACGGTGCTGGTGGGCGTGGACGTGCTGGACCTCCCGGCCGCCGAGCGGGACGCGGGCGAACTGCACCCGCTGATGGTGACGCACGCGATCTTCGAACTGTCCGGGGGTCGCCTGACCGTGAACGTGCAGCACCACCGTCTGCCGGGGGGCGCGCGGGTGCTGGCGGTGTTCGTGCCGCAGGCGCCGTACGTGCTGGCCGCGCCGGACGGTTCGGTGATCGCCTGGGACGGCGCGCATCTGGTGCCGGTCACGCCCAGCGAGGCGGAACCGGTCGCGGATCAGGATTTCACGGCGGTCGTGCCGCCCGACGCGTCCCTGGCGGACCTGGACCCGTCCGAGGTGGCGAGACTGCGGGCGCTGGGTCGCCGGGCGAGTGCGTCGAACCTGCCGGACCTGGATTTCCTTCAGGAACTGGGGCTGCTCGTTCCGAGTGGCGGGGCGCTGCGGCCCACGCTGGCGGCCATTCTGCTGGCGGGCACCCCGGCGGCGCTGCGGGCACACGTGCCGCAGGCGGAGGTGTGCTTCTACCACCACCAGACGGGCGACGTGGAATTCCAGTTCCGGGAGGACCTGCTGCGGCCCATCCCGGCGCTGCTGACCCGGCTGGCCGAGTTGATCCAGGCACGTAACCGCTTCACGCCGGTGCAGGTGGGCCTGTTCCGGATCGAGGTGTGGGATCAGGACGAGGCCGTGTACCGCGAGGCACTCCTGAACGCGCTGACGCACCGGGATTACACGCTGCGTGACGCGGTGCACGTGCATCACTTCCCGGACCGGCTGGAGATCATGAACCCCGGCGGCCTGCCGGGCGGGATCACGCCGGGGAACATCCTGCGCCACCAGCCCAAGCGCCGCAACCCGCTGCTGGCCGAGGTGCTGGCCCGCCTGGGGCTGGTCGAGCGGGCGGGCGTGGGCGTGGACAAGATGTACTCGCTGATGCTGCGGCACGGGAAGGAACCGCCGGAGTTCACGACGTACCCGGATTCCGTGACGCTGGCGCTGCACTCGCCGGGTTTCGACGCGGAATTCGTGCGGTTCGTGGCGCGCAAGCAGGAGGAAATGCAGACGCTGTCGCTGGACGTGCTGATCGTCCTGAGCCTGCTGGCCCGTGAGGGCGAGGCGACCCGCGCCGCCCTGGCCCGCGCCCTGCAACTGCCGGAGGACCGCACGCCCCGGTTGCTGCGCGGCATGGAGGATCACGCGTTGATCGTGAAGGCCGGGGTGGGGCGCGGCATCGCGTACGTCCTGACCGACGAGGTGCGCCGCGCCCTGGGCCGTGAACGCCCGGCGCCGCTGACCGTGCGGGAACAGCCGCAGGAACGCACGGAGCAGGAACGTACGGAGCCGCGCCTTCCCGCGCCGCCCGTGCCAGTGCAGTACGTGCCAGTGCAGGCCGTGCCGGTGCAGGCCGGGCCGGTCGGACCGGAACAGCCGGGAGCCGAACAGATCAGCATCGAGCGGGCGGGGGAACCGGCGGCGTCTGTCCTGGCGGAGGCAACTGCACAACCGGGGGCGGCTCAGGTGGACGGGGGCGCGTCCCGGCGCAGGGGCCGGTCAGTGGCGCGTGAACCGCGTGATGCCAGTGGCCCCAGTGCTGCCGAGATCCGCGCGATTGCGCTGGCCCTGGCGCGCGAGCGGGGCCGCGTGCGGAACGTGGACCTGCGTGAGGCGTGCGGCCTGAGTACGCAGCAGGCGTGGCGGACGCTGCGCCGACTGGTGCAGGACGGCCTGCTGCGCAAGCTGGGGACGGGCACGCGGGACGCCGCGTACGAACTGCGTCACTGATCTGGACTCGGATTGAATGGGCTGTACAGCCCATTCAATCCGAGCGAAGCGAGTGGGAGAAAAACGGGTTCCGGACGTGGAGCCGGCAGGGGCGGTGAAGTTCCGGATTGTTGGCGAAACAAACGGAATCCGTATCACAGGTCCGCTGGGACGCAGGCCGGGCGTATGGGGGTCGGTGAGGTTGCGCAGGTGGGCTCTGGGGGCTTACGCCGAAAGGCCCATAACCTGCCAATTGCAATCTTTTACGGGATTGGCCTTTATGATTCCGGGCAGTCCGGCTGCGGTGTTGACCGAGTATTTCTCTCGTTCTGCACGGTGTTCTGGGGGTGCTCTGGGGGGTGTGCCCCCCCGTTTCTGGATCGTTATTGGAACTGTTTCCATTGACAGGCTCCGACCGGGCATGTAACCTTGCGTTACCTGAAGTTAATACACGTGGAACCGCTTCCCAGATGAAGCGGGCTGGGCCTGTCCAGCACCCACCAAGGGGGATGCATGAAGAAAGCTATTGCACTCGTGAGCCTGACCGTCGCCATCGCCGCCACCAGCAACGCCAGCGCCGCCACCGTCACCCTCGCCTGCGGCAGCGTCGGCCAGGAACTCCAGCTCTGCAAGGACGGCGCCGCCCGCTGGGCCAAGAAGACCGGCAACACCGTCAAGATCTTCGAGAGCCCCAACCTCACCAACGACCGCCTCGGCCTGTACCAGCAGCAGCTGGCCGCCAAGAGCAGCGACATCGACGTGTACCAGCTCGACGTCGTGTGGCCCGGCCTGCTCGCCCAGCACTTCGTGGACCTGAAAGGCAAGATCCCGGCCGCTGAAGTCAACGCGCACTTCAAGGGCATCATCGACGCCGACACCGTGAACGGCAAACTGGTCGCCATGCCCTGGTTCACCGACGCCGGGTTGCTGTACTACCGCACCGACCTGCTCAAGAAGTACGGCTTCAGCGCCGCCCCCAAGACCTGGACGGAACTGGCCCTGATGGCCAAGAAGATCCAGGCGGGCGAGCAGAAGACCAACAAGTCCTTCGCCGGGTTCGTCTGGCAGGGCAAGAACTACGAGGGCCTGACCTGCGACGCCCTGGAATGGGTCGCGAGCTTCGGCGGCGGCACCATCGTGGACGCCAAGGGCAACATCACCATCAACAACCCCCAGGCCGCCAAAGCGCTGGATACCGCCGCCAGCTGGATCAAGAGCATCAGCCCAGCCGGCGTCACCACCTACGCCGAGGAAGAAGCGCGCGGCATCTTCCAGTCCGGCAACGCCGCCTTCATGCGCAACTGGCCCTACGCCTGGGCGCTCGGCCAGGGTGACGACTCCAAGGTCAAGGGCAAGATCGGCGTGGCGCCCCTGCCCAGCGGCGGCAGCCGCAACGCCGCGACCCTCGGCGGCTGGCAGCTCGGCGTGAGCTCCTACAGCAAGAACCAGGCCGCCTCCATCGCACTGGTGCGTTACCTGACCGGCCCCGAGGAGCAGAAGATCCGCGCCATCGAGGGTGCCTACAACCCCACCATCCAGGCGCTGTACAAGGACAAGGACGTCCTGAAGGCCAACCCCTTCTTCGGCAGCCTGTACAACGTGTTCACCAGCGCCGTCGCGCGCCCCTCCGGCCCCACCAAGGGCAAGTACAACCAGGTGTCGCAGGCCTTCAGCACCGCCGTCAGCGACGTCCTGAACGGCAAGATGAAGGGTCAGGCGGCCGTCGCCAAGCTCAGCACCGACCTGGCCCGCATCAAGGGTCGCGGCTGGTAAGCGTTCACCACTCCGGCCCCCGCTTCCGGCCGGTGTGAGTCAGGGGGGACGCCCGTTTCTGGGGTGTCCCCCCTTTCCTGGGCCGATCCTGGCTGCCCTGCCCGCGCGGCCACGTTTGCTGAACCTTCACTGTTTACACACTGCTTCAGGCACTTCCCCTCACGGCACGTACACTGCCTTCATTCACCTACCGGACCCCATTCCGGTTGTCAGCCGCGGGTCTCCCGGAGCCGTCAACCAGCGCCGCGCCGCGCGTCCCGGTTTCCCGCATTCCCTGATCACGTGCCGAAGGAGGCTTTCCGATCATGACCGTGAATACCGCACCGAAACCCGCCAAGACCCGAGGCATCGAAACGGCCCGCGCCCGTCAGGCCTTCTGGCTGCTGCTGCCCACGCTGATCGCCATTGCGCTGGTGGCCGGGTACCCGCTGTACCGCACCATCTACTTCTCGATGTTCGAGGCGAACCTGACCGCGCCGGACCAGAAGACCTTCATCGGGCTGGGGAACTTCTGGTTCACCACCGAGGACGGCATCGCGCTGGGCTTCTTACAGGATCCGCAGTGGTGGGGCGCCGTGAAGAACACGCTGCTGTTCACCGTGATCTCGGTGTTCCTGGAAACGGTGTTCGGGATGATCATCGCGCTGGTCGTGAACAGCGCCTTCAAGGGACGCGGGTTCCTGCGGACCGCCATGCTGGTTCCCTGGGCGATTCCCACGGTCGTGTCGGCGCAGATGTGGGCGTACCTGTACAACGACTCCTTCGGTCTGGTGGGGCGCGGCGTGCTGGGCGGCGTGGCGCTGCTGGCCAGCTCGAACGAGTTCCTGGGTGTCGAGCAGCGCATCTGGGCGATGATCGCGGTGGATGTCTGGAAGACCACCAGTTTCATGGCGCTGCTGATCCTGGCCGGCCTCCAGAGCCTGCCGAGCGACATGTACGAGGCGGCCGACATGGACGGCGCGAGCAAGTGGACGCAGTTCTGGCGCCTGACGCTGCCGCTGCTGCGCCCGGCGCTGCTGGTGGCACTGGTGTTCCGCAGCCTGGACGCCCTGCGCGTGTTCGACATCATGTCCGTGATGCTGGGGAACGTCAGCGCGGCCCGCACCAGCATGACCGGGTACGCCCGGCAGGCGCTGATCGACAATCAACTGCTGGGCATGGGCAGCGCCGTCAGCGTGGCCGTGTTCGTGATCATCATGGTGATCGTCGTGATCTACGTCACGGCGTTCCGCGTGAAGTTCGACTGAGCCCCACACCGCCAAGGAGGTGAACACATGAACCTGAAAAGCAAGAACCCCACCCTGTACTACCTGCAACGCGCCGCGTTCTACCTGCTGGTGATCGTGATCGGCGTGTACCTGCTCGCTCCGTTCTTCTGGGCGGTCCTGACCAGCCTGCGGTCGCCCGGCGACCTGTTCCTGACGCCCACGCAGTTCATCGCGGCGAAAACCACCCTGAGCAACTACACCGAGGTCTTCGCCAACCCGAACTTCCAGCGCGGCCTGCTGCAATCGCTGATCGTGGCGGTCGGCTCGGTCGCCATCAGCCTGCTGCTGGGTGCGTTCTCGGCGTACGCGCTGGGCCGGTTCCGGTTCAAGGGGAAGGCCATCGTGATGTACGTGATCCTGGCGGTCAGCGTGTTCCCGCAGATCGCAGTGCTGTCGGGGCTGTACACCCTGATCAACAACTTCGGGCTGTACAACAACCCGCTGGGCCTGATCATGTCGTACCTGATCTTCACGATTCCGTTCACGGTGTGGGTGCTGACCAGTTTCGTGCGTGACATTCCGGGCGAACTGGAGGAAGCGGCGCTGGTGGACGGCGCCAGCCCGCTACAGACGCTGTTCCTGGTGCTGTTCCCGGTCATGATGCCGGCGCTGGTCACGACCGGACTGCTGGCGTTCATCAACGCCTGGAACGAGTACCTGTTCGCGCTGACGTTCACCAGTACCAACCGCACGGTGCCGGTCGTGATCGCGAACTACTCGGGCGCCACGCAGTTCGACCAGCCGTGGGGGCAGATCATGGCCGCCAGTATCGTGGTGACGGTGCCGCTGATCATTCTGGTGCTGGTGTTCCAGCGCAACATCGTGTCGGGCCTGACTGCCGGGGCCGTCAAGGGCTGATCCGGCCGGTCGGTTCTTATACGGACTCCGATTGAATGGGCTGCAAAGCCCGCTGGGTCCGAGCGAAGCGAGTGGGAGCTTGGCGGGTTCCGGACGTGGAGCCGGCAGGGGCGGTGAAGTTCCGGATTGTTGGCGAAACAAACGGAATCCGTATTAATTCAGGGCGGCGGGGGCCGCGCGGTCCGGGGGTTGTTCCGGTGACGCGCGGCCCCCGCCGCCCTGCCCGGACCACGCCCCTCTGCTTCTGTCTGTTTTTCAGACCTTTAAGTGCCGCCCAGACGGACTAAACCCGATTTTATGCGGCTGGGCGCAGACAAACCTGTGTAGACACCCGGCCCTTCACGGCCCCGTATCTGGCTGGACATCCCCCGGCCACCCGCCCGCAGCGGCCTATCCTCGGACGGCGACGGACCCACCTTCCCCTCCGGTCCGCCCGTCACGAGGAGTTCACACCATGCCTGCCACCCGTTTCACCATGACCCTGGCCGCCCTGCTGCTCGCCCAGAGCGCCGCGCACGCCCAGCAGACCACCATCAAGATCGCCACCCTCAGCCCCCTGTCCGGGTCCATCGGGAACCTCGGCACGCAGGTCCGTAACGGCACCGACCTCGCCATCCGCGAGGCCGCGCCGGACTTCGCGAAACTGGGCCTGAAACTGCAACTCGTCGCCTTCGACGATCAGGCCGACCCGGCCACCGGCACCGCCGCCGCCCGCAAGATCGCCGCCGACCGGCAGATCCTGGCCGTGATCGGCGCGCTGAACAGCGGCGTGACCATTCCCGCCAGCGCCGCACTCCAGAGCAGTCACGTGGTCATGGTGAACTCCGGCAGCACCGCCAACCAGGTCACGGACCGCGGCCTGAAGAACATCAACCGCATCGTGCCGCGCGACGACGCGCAGGGACCGGCCGGGGCCAGCTTCATCCGCACCACCCTGAAAGCGAAGAAGGTGTACGTCCTGAACGACAAGACCGCGTACGGCGAGGGCCTGGCCACCGAGGTGGAACGCAGCCTGAAGGCGGGCGGCGTGAAGGTCATCGCGAACGAGGGCACCGAGGAGAAAGCCGACTTTTCCAGCGTGATCGCCAAGATCAAGTTGCAGAAACCCGACGCGATCTACTTCGGCGGCGTGTACAACCAGGTGGGCGTGTTCCTGCGGCAACTGCGAGGCGCGGGCGTCACGGCGCCCGTGGTGGGCGGCGACGGCCTGGACAGCGGCGAACTGATGCAGATTGCCGGGACCGGCGCCACCAACGTGTACTTCACGACGACTGCCGCGCCGGTCGAGTCGCTGCCCGGCGCCAGAACGTTCGCCGCCGCGTACCGCAAGGCGTTCGGCGTGGCCCCGCAGGGCTTCGCGATGTTCGGGTACGACGCCGCCCGCGTCGCCCTGCGCGGCATCCTGAGCGCCGCGAAAGCCGCCGGGAAGGCCCCCACCCGCCAGCAGGTGGAAACCGCCGTCCGCAGCGGCACGTACACCGGTCTGCTGTCCGGCACGGTCGCGTTCAACTCGGTCGGGGACCGCCGCGCCGCCAACCTGTACGTCATGAACATCACGAACGGCAGGGCGAAACTCAGCACGACCGTCAGCGTGAAAGCACCCGTCAAGTAACCTCCCGAAACAGAACCGCGCCGCCTGGAACTGTCCGGCGGCGCGTTGCTGGTTGCAGGGCGGTCAGACGCTCAGGGTCTTGGCGCAGCGGTACAGGTCGCGGTTCACGTCCTTGCGTTTCTCCCAGGTTTCGTTGAGGGGCACGTACGCGATCCCGTGGTTCTGGCGGCCGATCATGACGTCGCTGCGGCCTTCCATCAGCGCGTACACGGCGGCCTCGCCCAGGCGGCTGGCGAGCACGCGGTCGCTGCTGACGGGGCTGCCGCCGCGCTGGATGTGGCCCAGGATGCTCACGCGGGTTTCCATGCCGGTGCCCGCCTGGATGGCGTCGGCGACACCCTGCGCGCCGCCCGGATACCCTTCCGCCACGATGATGATGCTGCCGGTCTTGCCCTTGGCGACGCTCTCCTTGACGACGTCCACGACGCAACTGACGTCCTTGGCGTCCTCGGGAATGAAGACTTCCTCGGCGCCTCCGGCCACCGCGACGTCCAGGGCGATGTGCCCGGCGTGGCGGCCCATGACCTCGATCACGAAGATGCGTTCGTGGCTGGCGCCGGTGTCGCGGAGTTTATCCACGGCGTCCAGGGCGGTCTCGACGGCCGTGAAGTACCCGATGGTGTGGTCGGTGCCGTACAGGTCGTTGTCGATGGTGCCGGGCAGGCCGATCACGGGAATGCCGTGCTCCTGCTGCAGGTAGTGCGCACCGTGGAAGCTGCCGTCACCGCCGATGACGATCAGGCCGTCCACGTTCCAGTCGCGCAGGTGCTGGGCGCCGCGCGCGCGGCCTTCCGGGGTGCGCCAGGTGTGGCTGCGGGCGGTCAGGAGGATGGTGCCGCCGCGCTGGATGGTGTTGGCCACGTCGCGCGGCCCGAGGACCTGCAACTCGCCGCGGTGCAGGCCCGAGAAGCCGCGGCGCACGCCGACGACCTCGATGCCCTCGAAGGTGGCGGTGCGGACGACCGCGCGGATGGCGGCGTTCATGCCGGGGGCGTCGCCGCCGCTGGTCAGGACGGCGACGCGGCGCACGCCCTGCGGGTTGGAGTGGCGGGTGGGTTCAGCGGTCAGGGCGGCGGGCGGGGTGTGCTGGTCGGTCATAGTGGCCTCGTTTCATGGGCGGCGTGACGGCGGCCCGGCCTGGGTGCCGGTTGCCTGTAACGCCAGAGTATATGCGTCATTCTTACGCAAACCCTGCGAAACGAGAAGGTCACGTATATCCCTGACCCCCAGTCCACTGGCCGCCCAGGCCTGCGCCTGCCCCAGATGATCGACCTGCGCGGCCTCGGCGGCCCGCTCGGCGTCGCTGCGGCCCGCGACGACCACGGCGATCTCGCCGCGCACGCCGCCGCTGAAATGCGCGGCCAGTTCGCTCAGGGTGCCGCGCGCCGTCTCCTCGAAGCGCTTGCTGAGTTCCCGCGTGACGCTCGCCGCGCGACCCTCCCCGCACGCCTGCGCGAGGTCCAGCAGCGTGGCGTGCAGGCGGTGCGGACTCTCGTACAGCACGCTGGTCTCCGCGCGGGCCGCGACGGCCGCCAGCCGCTCCTTGCGTTCCCGGCCACTGCGTGGCAGGAATCCCTCGAAGGTGAAGCGTCCGCCGGGCAGGCCCGACAGCACCAGTGCGGGCACGAAGGCGGTCGCGCCGGGCAGCACCTCCACGGGCGTGTCGGCAGCCACGGCCGCCTGCACGAGTTCCGCGCCCGGATCGCTGATGCCGGGCGTACCGGCGTCACTGACGTACGCCAGTCGCGGGTACTTCTCGAGCACCTGCGGCGCGCGGCGCATGGTGTGCGCGTCCAGCCGCACCAGCGGCTTGCGGATCCCCAGGTGCGTCAGGAGTGCCCCGGTGCGGCGGGTGTCCTCGCAGGCGACCGCGTCGGCGGCCCGCAGGACCTCCAGCGCCCGCAACGTGATGTCGCCCAGGTTCCCGACCGGGGTGGGCACCAGCCACACGCGCGCCCCGTCCGGGATGCCCACCGGACTGAAGTCGGTCTCCGGGGCGGCGCCCAGGTCCGATTCCAGGTCCGGCTGCGTGTCCGGGTCGCCGGGCAGGTCAGAGTACGGATCGGTGTGCGGGTCACTCATTGGCCGGTTCGGCTCCCTGCCGCAGCGGGCCGCTCAGGGCGTGCCCCAGTTCGCTGGCGGCGCTGCTGGCCCGCTCGCCCAGCTGGCTGGCCTGCGAGCCGATCTGCGCGGCACGCTCGGTGAAACTGGCAGCCAGTCCGGTGTTCGGCTTCAGGCGCACCTTGACCTTGCGGGGGCGCTTGAGGACGTTGGTGATGCGGGCGCGCAGCAGTTCGCCCTCGCCGACCGTGACAGTCACGACCGTGCCTTCCGGCAGGCGGCCCCCGATGATGACGACCACGCCGTTTTCCACGACGCCCTTGTAGGCTTTCATGCTTCCCTCCTCTGGGCGCGGCGTTGCCGCCGCTCGGCGCTCGAGAGTGCCTCGCGCAGCGCGACGATCTCTGATTCACGTGCTCCGGCCAGCCGCGCGTAGCGGTCGATGACCTCGGCGGCCTCGCGGCGGCGGTCCAGGCGCAGCAGCAGGCTGCCCAGGTGCTCTCCGGCCACGAAGTACGACCGGGGGTTCTGGGGGTCGGCCGTCACCTGCGCGCGCGCCGCTTCCAGCCGCTCCAGGTGGACGCGGTGCCGGTTGACCTGCCAGCGCACCAGGAAGGTCGCCAGTCCGAAGGTCAGGACCGCGCCCATGATGGACACGGACACGGCTTCCGGCACGCCCACCACCGACCCCAGCCGCACGGTCAGCGGGAAGCAGAAGGCCAGGACGGCCAGGATGGCCAGGGTCGCCGCGTAGTTCACGCGGACGTCCGGGCGGCCCGCCGGGTGGGTCCAGGGGATTTCGTCGCGCCTTGCATGAGCGACAGTCTAGCGGGCCGGAACGCGCCGCGCCGTGCGCGGACATGGGTTTGGCCGCGCCGCGCGCTCAGGGACGGGCGGTGGCGTAGGCTGGCGGGCGTGAGGTTGCACCTGATCACCGTTGGAGAACCGAAACTCGCGTACGCCCGCACCGGCTGGGACGAGTACGAGAAACGCCTGCGCCGCTACCACAAACTTCAGGTGACGCGCGTGAACGGCCGCACGCAGGCGCTGGAGAGCGAGGCGGTGCGCCGCGCGGCCGGGAAGTCCCCGCTGGTGCTGCTGGACCCACGCGGGCGGCAGTTCTCCAGCGAGGACCTCAGCGCGTACCTGGACGCGCAGGCGCTGGGCGGTGTGGGTGAACTGGCCTTCGCGATCGGCGGGCCGGACGGACACACGGACGACCTGCGGGCCTCGGCGCACGCGCTGTGGAGTCTGGGGTTGCTGACCCTGCCGCACGACCTGGCGATGGTGGTGCTGGCCGAGGCCCTGTACCGCGCCAGTACCATCAGCGCCGGGGAACCGTACCACCGGGGCTGACGCCGGGGCACTGGTCCTCACCTGCGCGGCCGGGCGCGGCGGGGGCGGCCAGTACGATGGGCGGCGTGAACGTCCCACCGGTCGGACCTGACTCCATCGTTTCTCCGCCCGCGCCGTTGCCGGAAGCGGAGTGGCTGCTGGCCCCCACCCTGGCGGGGCGGGCGGTGACGCTGGAGGCCCTGCACGCCGGGCACGCCGCCGACCTGCACGCCGGGGCGACACCCGACACGCTGCGCTTCCTGGCGCGGGGCGGCCCGCAGGAGGCGACGGTGGACGCCTGGGCAGCGTACCTGGAGCGGCTGAACGCCCTGCCAGACCGCGTGAACTTCGCGGTCCGCCGGAACGGGCCGGGGGGCGTGCCGGGGCCGACCGTGGGGCGCGTCAGTTTCAGTGAGGTGAACGCCGCCGACGGCTGGGTCGAGATCGGCACGATGCTGCTGCCCGCCGCGCAGGGCACGGCCGTGAACCCGGAGGCGAAACTGCTGCTCATGACGCGCGCCTTCGAGATGCTGGGGGCCGGGCGGGTGCAGTTCAAGGTGGACGCCCGCAACGAACGCAGCCTGCGGGCCATGACACGGCTGGGCGCCGTGCGCGAGGGCGTGTTGCGCACCTACCAGCGCCGCCCGGACGGGTTCACGCGCGACTCGGTGATGTTCAGCGTGCTGGCCGGCGAGTGGCCTGCCGTGAAGGCGGGCCTGCTGGCGCGGCTGGAGGCGCTGGGCGGCCGCTGAGGACAACGCGGCAGAAAGTGTGAATCCGTGTGCCCCGCCACCGTGGTGTGCGTGTTCATGAGAATCTGGTCAAGATTGTCAGAATGCCTTTGCTAGGCTCGGAGTCAAGATGCCTGCCCGCGCCTTCCCTGCCCTTCTGGCCCCTGTTCTGCTGACGCTGCTTGCCCTGTCCGGCCGCAGCGCCGCCCTGATCGTGCCCATCACCGGCTGGACCCCCCTGAACGGCGACGCCAATTTCTGGGCGGACCCCAGCGGCCAGTGCGTCATGCGGGAGGAACGCCACGGTCAGGCCTTCCCGCAGTTCACCACGCCCGACGACGCCCGTTCGTTCGCCGTGAAACTCCAGTCGTCCCTGGGCCGCAGCGTCAGTAATGTCGTCACGCAGCCCGTGGACCGCGCCGGGAACTGGGGCGTGCTGGCCGCGTACGACTACCAGCAGGCGGGCGTGAAGTACCGCGTGAGTCAGCTGTACCTGAGTGACCGGGGCGTGCTGCGCACCGTGACCGGCAGCAGCGCCGCGCAGCACTCGCCCGCCTGCGTGAGTGACATGCGGGACTTCATCCGTTACCTCGCCAACTGACCCGACTGGAGTTGCCCTGTGCCGGGCCGCTGCGGGCGTGCGGGCGGCCTCCTGGTGCGTGGTAGGCTCCTCGGTTGAGATGAGTGTCCTGTTTGCTTTCCGGGTGGTGCGGCCATGATGGTCGTCACGGCGCTGCTTTCGTGGTTCCTGGTGGGCCTGTTCGTGCGGGTCAGCCGGGCGCGTGGCTGGGGGCAGAAGGTGCGCGTGGACGGCCCGCAGACGCACCTGGTCAAGGAGGGCACGCCCACGGCGGGCGGCGTGCCGTTCGTGCTGGCCGCGGCGCTGGTGTTCTTTCCGCTGTACCTGACCGGGCATGCCGGCGGGCCACGTGAGCTGATCATCATGCTCGCGGCGCTGGCGATGGGCGTGATCGGCGGGATCGACGACCTGCTGAAGATCCGGTCGCGCATGACCGGGCGGGGCCGCACGGAGCTGCTGGCCCGCGAGAAGTTCCCGTTGCAGTTCGTGGTGTCGCTGGTCTTCGCGTACTTTGCCGCGCCGCTGGCCGCGCATGAACTGCTGCCCAGCCTGGGGCCGGTCGCCGACGTGATCCTGCTGACGCTGGTGATGGTGGGCAGCGTGAACGCCTTCAACTTCACGGACGGCCTGGACGGCCTGCTGAGCGGCGTGGCGATCATCGTGCTGCTGCCGCTGCTGGCGCTGTCGCCGGTCAGTGCGTTGCTGGTGGCGGCGCTGCTGGGGTTCCTGTGGTTCAACGCGCACCCGGCGCGGGTGTTCATGGGTGACATGGGCAGCCACGCGATCGGGGCTGTGGCGGCCGGTGCGTACGTGCTGTACGCGGACGTGTGGCTGCTGCCGCTCGCGGCGATCATTCCGGTGGCGGCGGTCCTGAGCGTCGTGATTCAGGTGGCGTCGTTCAAGCTGCGTGGCAAGCGGGTGTTCAAGATGTCGCCCATCCAGCATCACTTCGAGCACGCGGATATCGGCTGGCCGGAAACGCACGTCACCATGCGGTTCTGGGTGGTCACGGCCGTGGCGACGGCCGCCGTGTGGTGGATTCTCGGCGGGCGTCCTTGACGTTCACGGAGCTGCTCTCGGGTCTGCCGGGCCTGCTGGCGGCGCGGGCGTACCTGCCGTCGCTGGGTACGACCGTGTACCGCGCGGCGCACCAGACCGAGACTGGGGGCCTGTTCACGCTGGACATCGCCGGGGACGCCGGCATTCTGAGCCTGTACGACACGCTGGACCCCTGGGAGGAGCAGGCGCTGGCCGACGCCTGCGGCCGCGCGGGCAGGCTGGCGGCCGTGTACCTCAAGCGCCGCCCGGTCGAGGCGCGGCACGCGGCGAACGTGGACCGCGAGTACCTGTCCCCGCCGGACCCGGTGTGGGGCGAGGCGCGGCCCGAGGTGACGGCGCTGGAGGAAGGCGTGCCGTTCCTGATCCGTCCCGGCGCGGACCTGAGCGTGGGCCTGTTCACGGACGCCCGCCCGGCCCGCGCGTGGGTGCGGGAGCACGCCACTCACGGGGAGGGGCGGGTGCTGAACACCTTCGCGTACACCTGCGGGTTCGGCCTGAACGCGGCGCTGGGGGGCGCGCAGGTCGTGAAGAACGTGGACCTGTCCCGCAAGGTGCTGGCGTGGGGGCAGGCGAACTACGCCCTGAGCGGCCTGCACGCCCCGGACACCGACTTCCTGTACGGTGACGTGTTCGGGTGGCTGGGCCGCCTCGCGCGGCGCGGCGCGCAGTTCGATCTGGTGATTCTGGACCCACCGAGTTTCGCGCGCGGCCCACGCGGCACCTGGCGTTCCGAACGGGATTACGGCGGCCTGATGGCGCTGGCGTCGGCGGTGACCGCTCCGGGCGGGCAGGTGCTGGCGCTGCTGAACCATGCGGGCGTGACGCCCGGCGCGTTCGAGCGGATGGTGCTGGCCGGACTGGATGACGCGAACGGCGGCGCGGGCCGACGCGCCCGCCTGAGTGACCACCTGAGTTCCGGTGAGGACTACCCGGGCGCCACGCACCTGAAAGCGCACGTCTGGACGCTGGAATAACCGGCTGCCCGGCAGCCGGACCTGTGGGGGCAGAAACCGGGCGGCCGCAGGACGGGGCAAACGGAAGCGGAATTACTTCGTTTTGTAAAGCGGGCGCTATGCTGGGGGCATGACCCAGACCGCGCAGAACGAACCCCAGGTGCTCGTGCCGCTGACCACGCCCGAGGAAGTCGATCAGTTCCTGAGCGAGTACCCGCTGGCCGCCGTGTTCAAGGCCGGGACCTGCCACAAGACCATGCAGGGCTTCGGCGTGCTCGAAACCTTCCTGCAACGCCACGACCTGCCCGTCGGCTTCGTGCGCGTCGTGGACTGGCGCCCCGCCAGTAACCACATCGCGCAGCGTACCGGCCTGATTCACCACAGCCCGCAGCTGATCCTGTTCCAGGACGGCCAGCCGCGCTTCGAGGTGAACAACTGGGACATCACGCCCGAGGCGCTGGGGCCGGTGTTCGCGCAGCACGTCCCGCTGCGCAGCGGCGAGGGTGCCGTCGCCACCGACGACAACGCCGAGCCGTACCGCCGCCTGATGCGCGCCTTCCTGGACGGCCAGCTGAGCGAGTGGGCCTTCCAGGATCAGTACGTGAACATGTTCCGTGACGACGCCAGCCTGCGCAGCCAGCGTGAATTCGAGCTGCTGTCGCGCCTGTTCGGCGACCCGGACGCCTACCACGGCGGCCTGCACCAGCTGGGCGCGCCGCAGGAACGCGGCGACCTGAAGGCCCGCGTGCAGGCCCTGCTGGACGAACTGGGCTGAGCCCAGCAGTCCACCCGGAACGCGGAGGGGGGGAGGTGGTCTGGCGCTGCGGCGCGGACGCCTCCCCCCCCTCGGCGTTCCGTGAGCGAGCAGCGTTGTATGAAGGCGGCGGCGCGCGGCCCGCGACTGCGGCGGATACGGGTACCGGGCGCACTGGTGTGTGCGCGACACCGTACCGAACGTGAGTTTTTCGACATGTGTAAGCGGCACGTAAGACGCCGAGGGGTGTCATGATGAGGTATCCATAACGGAGCGTGTTTAGTCCCTGCAAAGCCAGTCCTCATTCTGACCCCCGGAACCTTCATGCCTGAGCCAATCTCCCCTTCCTCACAGACGCCATCCTTGCCGCTGGAACTGCACCCCCTGAACCAACTGGTGCCGGTGCCCCTCGACGCGGCGGTGTACACCGGCCTCAGCACCGACCATTACCCCTGGACGGAAATCATCTCGGATCTCGCACTGCGTCAGGCTCAGGAGTTCAGCGGCACCTTCGACGGCGTTCAGGGGTCCCGCTGGGTGCGTTTCGTCTGGACGCGGGGCGTGCTGCTGGGCGGCTTCACGCGCGGCGGGCAGACGCTGTCCTGGGAGACCGCCATGCGGGGCGTGCCGCGCGCGACCGTCAGCCTGACGGCGCTGTCCCCCTCCCTGAGCGACCTGATCTGGAGTACCCGCGACGCACAGGGCCGCCCGCTCCGGGGTGCGTGGCCGGACCTGCGGGCCGAGCTGGAACGCGACCGCTTTCACGGGCTGCTGCTGGCCGGTGAGGGTTGCTCGTTCTGGACGTCGGGGCGGGTGCTGGGCGGCACGCTGCCCGTGGCCGGCGCGACCTGCGTGGCGTACTCGCAGAACAGCGAGGCGAACCGCGAGAAACTCGTGGCGTTCTGGCGGGAACTGATGGCCCGCATTCACCGGGCCGCGCCGCTGGACGCCACGTGGCGGCAGATCACCATGCGCCTGGCCGAGTCGTACCCGTGCCTGGACCCGTTCGCGCAGGACATTCACCTGAGCGGCGGGCAGCTGACCATCGACGAGGAAGTGACGGTCGCGGAGTTCCGTCCGGCGCTGCTGGCGGCGCTGGAAGCGACCCTGGCACGCCTTGGCCTGCGCCTGCTGGACCTGCCCGTCACGGACCTGCGTGACCGGCCCGAATGGTCCGCCGCTGGCCTGGAGTCCCGGTGAGCGCGCCGCAGTGGCCCGAGGGCCTGAACGACAGCACGCCCCTGCCGTACACCATCTGGCGGGTCATGCATCAGGTGGACGGCGTGCGGGACATCACGGAGGTCGCGCGACTGGCGGGCCTGACCGTGCCGGACGTGACCGAACGCCTGGAAGCTGCCGGGCAGTGGGTGAACCGCGCCGCGCAGCGCGACCAGCGCGTCACGGACGACACGGCCGACACCGTCACGCAGTGCCTGATCCCCGTCGTCGGCCCGATGGCCGAGGTCATGGTGGACGAGGTTCTGGACGAACTCGGAAGCGGCGCGACCCTCAGCGGCCTGCTGTCAGGACTGGCGCGGCAACTGAATCCCGAACGGGTGCAGCAGTTCGCCCGTAACCTGCGCGACCGGGGCATCACATGAACGCCCGGATCATCCCTCACACCCCCGTCTTCCCTGCCGCAGTCCGCCCCGGTGGCCGACTGCCCGCCCGCACCGCTGGAGGCCCCCCGATGAATACGCCCCTGAACGTCCCGGTTTCACTGCAGGTCACTCGCGCGCGCGCAGGACGGGTGGCGGCATGAAGTACACGGTCGTCATCCGGGAACCGGTCGCGGACAGCATGCGGCAGGTGCTCGAACACCAGTTGATGGAACGCTTCGGTCTGAACGGCGAGCAGGCCCAGCGCCTCAGCGCGCGCCGCTCGGGACGCCTGATGAAACCCACCGGGCGGGCCCGCGCGGAACTGCTGCTGTCCATGTTCCAGGCGGTGGGTGCCAACGTATCGCTGGAGGAGGTGCGTGACGAGACGAACCTGATCAGCGAACCGTTCCAGGGCGTGGCCCCCCCACCCCGGCAGGTCGTGCCGGCGCCCGTGAGTGCCGCGCAGGACGACGCGCCGCTGGCGCCCAGCAACCCGCAGCCCAGCGTGTCGCAGGACATGGCGGACCTGCGCGCCTCGGCCATCTGGCCGGAAGTGAAGTTCAGTGAGGACAGCGTGGCGTCCGTACCCCGCCCGTCCGCGTTCGGCGCGGACCCGTTCGCGGCCGCGACCTCTGATCCCTTCGCGCCTCTGGCCGCAGCGGACGACTGGCGCACCCCGCCCGCCGCGCCCGTACTGGACATGGGCGAGTTCACGCCGGGGAACCTGTTCGCGCCGGAACCCACCGCGCCCGGTACGCCGGAAGTTCCGGCCGCCCAGGGCAGCCCGGCGCCGGGGCCGTTCGCCGCGGCGGCCAGCGACCCCTTCGGCAGCCTGCCCGGCACTCCGGCTACTGTCTCCGGCACTCCAGCCAGCGCGGGAATGGGCAGCACGGGAATGGGTGGAGGCGCGGCCATCATGACCGCCCCCGAGGTCGCCCCGGCCGACGTGTGGAGCGACTTCACGGGAGCGCTCAGCATGCCCGCCGCCGCCACGCCGGAAAGTACCCCGGACGTGCAGTTACGCCCGCTGGACTCGGTGGTCGTCACGCCCCTGGCGGACCCGCTGGCCTCGGCGTCCGAGCGGCGCAGCAGCCTGTCGCGCCGCATGGCCGTGGGGGCGCTGGTGCCGCTGGGCGTGTCCAGCGCCCTGACGCTGGGCGTGCTGGCCCTGACCCTCCCGAACCTGCAGGGGCAGTTGGTCAAACGCAACGCGCAGGCGGTGGCCGTGGCGGTCGGTACGAACCTCGATCCGTCGCGCAGTCAGTCCATCCCGGCGCAGTTGCAGGCGCTGGTCACGAGTTCCAGCGTGGGGTTCGTGCAGATCGAACTGCGGGACGGCACCCGGTACTTCCGCAGTCAGACGCCGGAACTCGACGACCTGCTGAACCCGGAAATCAGCAACTGGCTGATCGAGAACCCCAAGCAGTCCACCTTCACCCGGACCGTCAACCCGGCCGCGATCTACCGGCAGATGGCCGACGAACTGAAATCCGTGGGGGCCGGCACCGCGAACGACACCCTGAAACTGGACAAACTGGCGGCCGATCCCGCCAACCAGCGCAGCACCCGCGTGAACTACATCGTGCAGAAGATCTCGGTGCTGGAACAGGACGGCGTGCGCAGCGTCACCACCAACCCCGTGGACAGCGAGAACACCAACCTGCTGTACTCGGTCGCGGTCGGCGTGGAGAACGCCGAGCAGGCCGCCACGCTGCGCAACACGCTGCTGCTGGTGCTATTCGTGGCGCTGCTGGCCCTGGGACTGGCGGCGTACCTGGCCGTGCGCGCCGCGCAACGCGTCGTGGAGCCCATCGAGCGGCTGGTGCGGGTGGCCGACGCCATCAGCATGGGTGACCTGTCGCGCCCGGTGCAGCCGGAACGCAACGACGAGATCGGCGACCTCGCGCAGGCACTGGAACGCATGCGTCTGAGCCTGGATTCCGCCATGGAACGCCTGCGCCGCCGCAAGCAACGCGGCTGACCGCCCGACCTCACAACACGGCAGAGAGCGCAGCCCGTACTGGTGGCTGCGCTCTCTGCTGTCGGGACAGAACCTGACCCGCCCTTACGTGATCCCCGGTTGAACAGCCCGAGCGGCCCATTCAATCGGAGTCGGTATCATACTGACTCCGATTGAATGGCTTATAAAGCCGTTCAATCCGAGCGGAGCGAGTAGGAGTCGGTATCAGCTGGCCTGCATGCCGTGCTTCAGGTCACGGATCTCGTCGTGGCTGGCTTTCACGCGGCTGAACTGCCCTTCCACGAACGCGCGGATCTCGGCGGGCAGCTCGGTTTCCTTCAGGACGTCCTGGTAGTTCTCGACGGCCACGTCCTCACCGCGTTCCGCCTCGGCGACCACGGCGTAGTCGTCGCGGCCGGTCACGGCGTCACGGACGTTCAGCCACGTGCGGTGCAGGGCAGCGCCGACGCTGCCGCCCTCGCGGGGTTTGTCACCGTGAGCGGCGATCTTCTCCTCGACCTCGGCGGCCAGCTTCTGACGCTGGGCGCTGCGTTCACTGAACAGGGCCTTCAGTTTGGGGTCGGTGGCGTGCTCGGCAGCATCGGCAAAGCCTTTCTCGCCGTCGCGCAGGGTGCCAAGCAGGTACTGGAGTTTGTCGAGCACGGTTTCGTTGTTCATGGTCATGGTGGTGCCTCCTAGGGGATGGGTTGGGTGCGGGCGGCCGCTGCGAGAACGTGCGGAGAACGGGAGCCGCCCGCCGTGAGTCCCGGCCGGGTCCTCCTGACAGGTCAGGGAGGGGGGGCCGGGCTGTTCAACGAGGTAAGCCTAGTGGTGCTCCCGGCGGATCTGATGATGGGGGCCCCAAGGCGGGCTTTACGGCCTGTTGAGCGGGGGTTGCCTCCGTTCACATGCAGGGAAATCACACCATCTGCGGCGCCGGGCACGTGCTCTGCTGGCAGGATGTTCCCGGCGCGCCCGCTCTCCCCTCCCGGTCTTCATGCCGGTTTCCGTGCGGGTTTCGGTAGTGGCGCCGCCCGTCCCGCCCCCCGGGCAGTGGGCTGGACCTGTGCAGGGGGCCGGACCTGGGTGGTGGGCCGGGCATGACGCGTCCCTGGGTGCTGCGGATGCAGTGGCACGACCTGTGCTTCATGCACTGGTCCGTCCCGGCGGACGCGTTGCAGCGCACCCTGCCGCGCGGCGTTCGCCTGGACACCTTCGGGGGTCAGGCGTACCTGGGTGTGGTGCCGTTCCGGATGGAGGGCGTCAGTCCGCTGGGCCTGCCGGACGTGCCGGGCCTGAGCGCCTTCCCGGAACTGAACCTGCGGACCTACGTGACCGTGAACGGCGAGCCCGGCGTGTGGTTCTACAGCCTGGACGTCACGCAGCCCCTTGCAGCGGGCCTGGCACGCACCTTCTTTCACCTGCCGTACCGGCACAGCCGCATGTGGGTGAACCGGCAGGGAGGCGTGACCCGCTACGCCAGCGAACTGCGGGTGAGCGGCACGCCCGGCGGCGGGCAGTTCGCCGGAGCGTACCGGCCAGTCGGAGAGGCCCTCCGGGTGAGCGGCGACTCGCTGGAGGCGTGGCTGACCGACCGGTTGCGTCTGTTCTCGGCTGACCGGGCCGGGCACGTGTACCGGGGCGTGATCGACCACCGCGCGTGGCCGCTGCGGCGCGCCCAGGTGGAAGTGCGAGTGAATACCCTGGCCGCACCGCTGGGCCTGACCCTGAGCGGCCCCCCCCACGCCCTGCACGCCCAGCGGCTGGACGTGCGTGCCCAGTGGATCGAACGGGTCCTGTAGGCAGCCGGCCGTTCAGCTGAGGGTCAGGGCGAACGGCGTGTCCAGTCCGGCCTGCGCGGCCTCGCGGGCCACCTGCGGCGCGTACCGCAGGGCCAGCACCGCGCGGTAGGTGCGCTGCGCGAGTTCCCGGTCGCCCTGCGCGTCCCGCACCTGCCCCAGCCGCGCCAGGGTCAGGCCCGCCAGACTGCGGGGTTGATCGTCGGTCAGGCCGTGCGCCGCGCGTTCCAGCAGCGTGCGGGCCGTGCCCAGGTCCCCCACCGCGAGGTGAATGCCGGCCGCGGCGGCGTCCAGTTCCGCGCGGGGGGTCACGGGGTCACCCGCCTCGCGGTTGAGGCTGTCCAGCAGGCCGCTCAGGTCGTCGTCCTCGTGCAGTTGCCACGCGCGGTCCGCCAGGGCACGCAGGCGGCTCGTCTCGCCCGGCTGGAACCCGCCGAGGTCCGGCAGGGCCGCGCCGGGCAGCAGGGTCAGCAGGTCTGGCAGGTCGTCCAGCGGCACGATCAGCACGCCGCCGACCCCTGCGAGGCGGGCGGCCAGTTCCGAGAGGCGCCGCGCGCGCCAGCGGGTGCCCGGCCCCTCGTCCAGCGCGTCCTGCACGCCCCGCACGGCCTGCTGCACCCCGGCGAGCACCTCCGGGTGGCAGGCGCGCGTCAGGGACAGGGGAGCCGTGACCAGCTGCGCCAGCGCCGACTCGGCCTGCGCAGCGGCCCGCAGGCGCTCACGGCCCTGCGGAAACTGCTGCAGGAAGTCCTGCAACTGGGTGTGCTCGGCGTCCGCCCACGCCCAGTCCCCGACCAGACCGTCCGTGATGTCCACGCGGGCAGCGGGCAGCGCGTCCCGCAGCGGGTGGTCCGGATCCATGCCGCTGCCCCACAGCGCCGCGCTCACCCGCAGGAACCGCAGGGCCTCCACGACCGTGCCCGCGTTGAACTGGGGTTGCAGCCTGAGCAGGTCACCCAGGTCCGGCAGCAGCGTCAGCGGCACGCGCTGCTCCGCGCCGGGCAGGCATGAACGGTCAGGATTGTCAGCATCCCGGGCAGTCTAGAGCATCCGCCGGGCCGACCCGTCAGGAACTGGCCCCGTTGCGTTTGCGGCCGCCCACGCGGATCACGTCGTCCACGCCCTGAACCTGCATGATGGCGCGCCGCATGTTCTCTAGGTCGCTGTTGCCCAGCACCGGCAGGCGCAGGTGAATAACGGCGACTTCCTCCATGCCCACCACGGCCTCCACGCGGGTCGGACTGCGTTTCTCGCGTGCCAGGATGCCCAGCACGTCAGCCAGCAGGCCGGCGCGGTCCGGGCCGATCACATCCAGATCCACCAGGGTCGTGCCGGGCGTTCCAGCGTCCCAGCTGGCCGCCACACAGCGTTCCGGTTCGTCTTTCAGCAGGCGGATCATGTTCGGGCAGTCGATGCGGTGCACGCTGACGCCACGCCCGCGCGTCAGGTACCCCATGACCTGATCACCCCGGATGGGGTTGCAACACTGACTGAGTTTGGTGTTCGTGGTGAACCCCTCCACGTACACGCCGCCCGGTTCCGGTACGCGCGGGGTCGGCACGCGCCGCGCCGGGGCCTGCTCCTGCGCCAGTTGCGGTGACAGGACACGCCCCACCACGCTGGGCGTGAGCTTCCCAGCGTGCAGCGCCAGGTACAAGTCGTCCGGGTTGCGGGTGCCCAGCAGTTTCAGGGTGGCGTCTTCCAGCAGTTTGGTGCGCATCAGTTGCCGCACCGCCAGCTGCCGCTTACGCAGGTACCGTTCGAGCAGGTCGTGGCCGCGTTGCAGGGCCTCGTCGCGTTCCTCCATGCGGAAGTGATGCCGGACCTTCGCGCGGGCGCTGCGGGTCACGGTGAAGTTCAGCCAGTCCTTGCTGGGGTGGCCGTTCTTGCTGGTCACGATCTCGACCATGTCGCCGTTTCCCAGCTTGTACGAGAGCGGCACGATGCTGCCGTTCACGCGCGCGCCCACGGTCGTCTCGCCGATACGGGTGTGAATGTGATACGCGAAATCCACCGGGGTGCTGCCGGACGGCAGGCTGATCGCCAGTCCCTTGGGCGTGAACACCCGCACCCGCTGCGACAGGATGTCGGTCTTCACGGCGTCCATGTAATCCGAGGCGTCGTTGATCTCGTTCTGCAACTCGCGCAGCTGCGAGATCCAGTTCTCGCGGTCCTTCTGCGCCAGCTGGTTGCCCTGCTTGTACATCCAGTGAGCGGCCACGCCGTACTCCGCGACCTCATGCATGCGCCGCGAGCGGATCTGCACCTCGATCGGCTGGCCGCTCTGGCTGATCACGGTCGTGTGCAGCGACTGGTACCCGTTCGGTTTGGGCACCGCGATGTAATCCTTGAAGCGGCCCGGCAGCGGCGTCCACATGGAATGCACGATGCTGACCGTGTGGTAGCAGATGCGTTTCTCGCGGGTCGCTTCGGCCCGCTCGCGGCGCACGTCGTCCGTGCCGGGCGGCACGACCAGGTCACGCGGGGTCAGCATCACGCGGATGGCCAGCAGGTCGAAAATCTGCTCCAGGGCCTTGCCTTCACGCTGCATCTTGGTGTGAATGCTCCACAGGTGCTTGCTGCGCCCCGCAATGTCGATGTCCGACACCCACTCGGGCAACTCCAGATCGTCCTCCAGCGCCTCCTGAAGTTCTTTCACGGCGCGGGTGATCAGCGCGTCGCGTTCCTCCTGCCGGGTGCGCAGACGCGACTGAAGGTACTCGTACTCGTCGGGTTGCAGGTACCGGAAACTCAGGTCCTCCAGTTCCCACTTGATCTGCCCGATCCCCAGCCGGTGAGCGAGCGGCGCGAAGATGTCCATGGTCTCCCGCGCGATCCGCTGCTGCTTCTCGGGTTTCATGCTGCCCAGCGTGCGCATGTTGTGCAACCGGTCGGCGAGTTTCACCACGATGATGCGAATATCGCCCGTCATGGCGATCAGCATCTGCCGCAGGTTCTCGGCCTGCACGTCCCGCCCGGCGTCACTGACCTCGGCCGCCTGGGAACCCTGCTTGGAGAGCTTGCTGACCTTCGTCTCGCCCTCCACGATGCGGCGCACGTCCGGCCCGAACTGCTTCTCGATCATGCCGAACGTCACGTACTCCACGTCCTCGACCGTGTCGTGCAGCAGCCCGGCCATGATGCTGTCCGAATCCATGCCCAGCCGCGCCAGGATCACCGCGACCGCCACCGGGTGCGTAATGTACGGCTCGCCACTCTTACGGTTCACGCCCGCGTGCGCGTCGCGCGCGAACACGTACGCCTTCTCAATCCCTTCCACTTCCGCCGGGGGCCGCGCCGAAACCAGTGCGCGCAGTTCACTCATGCCATGATCGCCGTCAGCCACGCCCTGCACAATAGCGCCCCCACACCCCGGCACGCCCGCGCTGCCCACACAGCGCCGCGCACACGGGCACCCACACCCGGACACCACCAGACCTGCGCCGCACACGGCAGAAAAACGCCCACCCCGGAAACGGCGGGTGGGCGGGAAGATGACGGGAAAAGCAGTGCCCCTAGCGACGGTCACGCACGCGCACGGGGATCGGCACCGGCTGTGGTTGCGGGCTGCCTTTCAGCACCTCGCGGAGCCAGTCAACAAATTCACGCAGGCCCTTCATGTCCACCAGTGTAAAGACCAAACCCTGACAGAGATGGCACGAAGCTTACGATAAGTTCACACCCCGGACTCACACCCGCCGCGCCGTGCAGCACGCACTCCAGACAAACGTCCCGCCCGCAGCACTCACGGCCCGCCACGCGCGTACCTGACAGATTCTGACAACCGCCTGCCAGTGCCGACACAGTTCAGCCGGTACGGGTGCACACTGCATGCGACACTGCTGCATGTATTCCCTTCAACCGCCCTTCTTTCAGGAAGTTCAGGACTCACGCCGCATCCTGATCGCCGGAATGGGCGGCGGGTTCGACGTGTTCTGCGGCCTGCCCCTGTACTTCGCCCTGAAGGCAGATGGGAAGGAGGTGTTCCTGGCGAACTACTCCTTCACCAGCATGGACCTCGGCCCGAACGGCCCGCTGCCGCACGCAGTGGTGCCCGTCACGCCGGACCTGTCCGCGCAGCCCGGCGAGTACTTCCCGGAATACTGGCTGAGCCGCTGGCTGGTCACGCAGGGCGAGCCGGGCACCGTGTACGCCTTCCGGAAGGTCGGCGTGCAGCCTCTGAAGGCCGCGTACGAGGCCCTGATCACGCACCTCAAGATCGACACAGTCATCCTCGTGGACGGGGGCACAGACTCGCTGATGCGCGGCGACGAGGTCGACCTGGGTACTCCGCACGAAGACGCCACCAGCCTCGTCGCCGTGAATGAACTGCGCGGCCCGAAGACACTCCTGGCGTGCCTGGGCTTCGGCATCGACCGCTTCCATGGCGTGTGCCACGCGAATTACCTGGAGGCGACCGCCGAGCTCACCCGCAGCGGCGCGTACCTGGGCGCGTTCAGCCTCACACCCGACATGCCCCCCGTGCAGAAGTACAAGGAGGCCTGCGAGGCCGTGTTCCAGATGATGCCCCGCTACACCAGCATCGTGAACAGCAGCATCATCGGTGCCATCGACGGGCACTACGGCGACCACCACGCCACCAGCCGCACGCACGGCAGCGAACTGTGGATCAACCCGCTGATGGGCCTGTACTGGACGTACCACCTGCCCGCCGTCGCCAGCCGCCTCCAGTACTACCAGCCCATGCTGGACACCGTCACGCTGAGCGACGTGGGCCTCGTGATCGAACGGCACCGGGACAGTGTGCCGATCCAGCCACGGGTGAATATTCCAGTCTGATGCCCGTCAGTTCAGCCCCAGCCCGCGCCGCAGGGCGTTCAGGGCGGAGGCCGTGAAGGTGCGGGCCACCGCCGAGTCCGGCGCGAAGCGCTCGAAGGCGTGGTACGCGCCGGGCACCTCGACATACTCGCAGGGCACGCCGGCGTCCGTGAGCCGCCGGGCGTACTCGCGGTCTTCCGGGCAGAACAGGTCGAGGGTGCCCACGCCGATCCACGCGGGCGGCAAGCCTTCCAGGCTCTCGCGGCGGGCGGGCGCGGCGTACTCAGGAGCGGTGTCCATCCGTGGAGGGCGGCCCAGGTAAGCCGACCACCCGAACTGGTTGGACGCGGGCCGCCAGATGAAATCCCCGCGCTCGTCATGCGTGGCTGCCAGGGTGGTGCGGTCGTCCAACATCGGGTAGTACAGCAGCTGAAACGCGGGCGTGACCTCGCCCCGGTCGTGCGCGAGTTGCGCCAGCGCGGCAGCCAGCCCGCCTCCGGCACTATCGCCGACCAGCGCGATACGGGCCGGGTCGAGGCCCAGCGCCTCCGCATCGCGTGCCATCCAGGTCAGGGCGGCGTAACAGTCCTCCAGCGGGCCGGGGAACGGCGTGCCCGGAGAAAGGCGGTACTCGACACCCACGACCACCACGCCGAGTTCCCGCGCGTACGCGGCGCTCTGCGGGTGGTACGACGCGGCCGACCCGGTCACGTACCCGCCGCCGTGAATGTTCAGGATGGCCGCCGCTTTCGCCGGGAGATTCGGGGGCCGGTACACGAACACCGTCACGTCCGGCGCACCGGGCGGGCCGGGAATACGGCGCTCCTCGACCTGCACCCCATCCGGCAGCGCGGGAGCCTTTGCGCGGGCCTGCATCGCCCCCATAACCGCCACGACGCCCCGCGTGAACGGCGGCGTCCGCAGGCGCACGAACGGCGAGCGCAACTCCGGGTGCAACTGGGCGTACGAGGCGGCGCGTCTGGTCGAGAGGAACCACGCACCCAGCACCAGCGCCGCCCCCACCCCCAACAGTCTTCCGGATTTCATGACTGATTGTCGCACCCGCCACCCGTTACGCTGACGACATGGCCCTGACCCTCACGCAGCTCCGCCAGACACTCGGCGACATGGACGCTCCCGAACTCCGCGAGGTCCTCGTAGCCCTGTACCGCGCCAACGCCGACAACAAACGCCAGCTGGCCGCGCTGCTGGAGGGCGACCACAGCGGCCTGCTAGACCGACTGGAAACCGAGCTGGAGAAGGCGTTCCGCACGTCCGGTCGCCTTCCGACCATGAAGGTCGGCGGGGCGAAGAAGGCCCTGACCGCGTACCTGAAGGTCGCCGCGCCCGCCGACGCGCTCGACGCGGAACTGCGCTACGTGGAGGCCGGCGTACTGTGCCTGCACGCGTACGGCGACTGGCCGGAGAACAACTACGGCAGCATGGAAGGCGTCTTCGAGGCGGCCCTGAAACGCGCGGCGACCCTCGACCTGAAAGACATTCCATTCAAGCGGCTGGAACGGCTGGTGTCGAACGCTGGCGGGTTCGGGTACGGCTTCTCGGATCAGATCGCGTACCAGTACGACGAGTTCCTGGAGAAACTGGAGGGGCCGGAGGACTGACCCCCGACCCCTCCCCTGCCCACTGATTCGGATTCCGTCTGTTGCGTTGGCAGATCGGAATCCTTTTCTCTCCTGCTCGCATCCGCTCGGATTGAACGGTGATTGCACACCATTCAATCGGAGTTCGTTTCAGTCCGCGAAGCGTTTCAGCACGTCGCGGCTGATGACGAGGCGCTGCACCTCGTCGGTGCCCTCGCCGATGCGGGTGAGGCGGTTGTCGCGCCACATGCGTTCCACGGGGTATTCCTTGATGTAGCCGTACCCGCCGAGCATCTGGATGGCCTCGTCGCAGGCTTCGACGCCGACGGTGGTGGCGAAGAGTTTGGCGCGGGCGACCGGGACGGTGAAGTTCATTCCGGCGTCCTTGAGGTCGGCGGCCTTGCGGATCAGCAGACGTGCGGCCTCGAGTCTGGTGTCCATGTCGGCGAGGCGGAACGCGAGGTTCTGGTTGTGGCCGATGGGCTTGCCGAACTGCTCGCGCTGGTTGACGTAGCGGGCGGCGTACTCGAACGCGGCGCGGCCGAGGCCGAGGCCCATGGCGGCGATGCCGACGCGGCCCCCGTCGAGGACTTTCATGACGTCCTTGAAGGCGTTCCCCCGCTCGCCCAGCAGGGCATCGGCGGGGAGGTGGATGTCCTCGAAGATCAGCTGCGCGGTGTCGCTGCTGCGCAGACCGAGCTTGTCTTCCTTGCGGCCGATGCTGAAGCCCTGCACTTCGTCGCGGTTGAACACGAACGCGCTGATGCCGTCGTTCTTGCCCTTGCCGGGGCGGGGGGCGTCGGTGCGGGCCAGGACGACGTACGTGCCGCCGACGCTGCCCTGCGTGATGAAGTTCTTGCTGCCGTTCAGAATCCAGCTGCCGTCGGGCTGCTCCTTCGCGTTGCTCTGCATGCCGCCGCTGTCGCTGCCGCTGCCGGGTTCCGTCAGGCCCCACGCGCCCAGCTTCTCGGCACTCGCCAGGGCCGGGAGGAACTTCTGTTTCTGCGCCTCGGTCCCGCCGATCAGGATGTGCCCCTGGCACAGGCTGTTGTGACTGGCGACCGTCAGGCACAGGCTGCCGTCCACCGCGGCGACCTCCTCGATGATCATTGCGAACGTCGCCGTGTCCAGCCCGGCCCCGCCGTACTCCTCGGGCGTCTGCGCGCCCATGATGCCCATCTCGCCCAGTTCACGGACGATCTGCATGGGGAACTCGCTGGTCTGGTCCCGCTCGGCCGCGCCGGGCTCGACCCTGTTCTTCAGGAAGCTGCGCAGCGCGCTGATGATCGTGCGCTGGTCGTCGTTCATGGGCTGCGTGTTCGGGTTGCTGACATCGGGACGGTTCAGGGTGCTGGTCATGGGGGGCTCCTTTGGAGGGCAGATGGCGAATGGCAGATAGCGGATGGCGAAGGTGGGGCTGGGGCGTTGTAGGCCATAGGCCATCTGCCTTCAGCCATCCGCCGACTTACACCTGGAACACGCCGACGCGGAATTCTTCCTGGTGGGGGTTCTGGGCGCAGGCTTCGAGGGCGCGGATGAGGCGGTCGCGCGTGTCGTTGGGGGGGATGATCTCGTCGACCCAGAGGCGGGCGGCGGCGTAGCGGGGGTCGAGTTCGGTGTCGTACTTGCTCTTGACCTCGTCGTAGAGGCGCTGGAGTTCCTCGTCGTCGGGCTGGTGGCCGCTGCGTTTCAGGGCAGCGAGCTGGATGTCGAGGAGGGTCTTGGCGGCGGCGTTGCCGCTCATGACGGCGTATTTGGCGCTGGGCCACGCGAACAGGAAGCGGGGGGCGTAGGCCTTGCCGTTCATGGCGTAGTTCCCCGCACCGAAGCTGCCGCCGGTGATGATGGTGATCTTGGGCACGACGGTGTTGCTGACGGCGTTCACGAGTTTCGCGCCGCGCCGGATGATGCCCTCCTGTTCGCTGTCGCGGCCGACCATGAAGCCGGTCACGTCGCTCAGGAACACGAGGGGCACGCCCGCCTGGTTGGCGTCCATGATGAAGCGGGCGGCCTTGTCGGCGCTGTCGCCGTAGATGACGCCGCCGACCTCGATGCGGGTACGCAGGCCGGGTTCGCCGCCGCTCTTGAGTTTCTTCTTGATGACCGTGCGCTGGTTCGCCACGAACGCCACGGGGTAGCCCCCGGCGCGGGCGAAGCCGCACACGAGGGTCTCGCCGTACTCGGGTTTGAACTCGTGGAACTCGCCACCGTCCACCAGAGCGGTGATGAGGTCGCGCACGTCGTACGTCCTGCTGCCGTCGAAACCGACGAGGTCCGTGAGGTCGCGTTCCGGGGCGGGCAGCGTCTCGCGGCGGCGCCTAGCGAACGGGGCGGGGTCGCCCTGCGCGTACAGGTCGGCCAGCGCGCGGATGCGCCTCAATGCGGCGGCGTCGTCGGGTTCCTTGTAGTCCACGGTCCCGGCGATAGAGGCGTGCATGCCCGCCCCGCCGAGGTCCTCGCTGTCCACGACCTGCCCGATGGCGGCCTTCACCAGCGCGGGTCCGGCGAGGTACAGCCCCGAGCCCTCGGTCATGATCAGGGTGTCGCACATGACGGGCAGGTACGCGCCGCCCGCCACGCAGTTGCCCATGATCGCGGCGATCTGCGGGATGCCGCGCGCGCTCATGCGGGCGTTGAGGTAGAACACGCGGCCGAAGTCGTCCTGGTCGGGGAAGATCTCGTCCTGCATGGGCAGGTACACGCCCGCTGAATCCACGAGGTATACGACTGGGAGGTGGTTTTCCAGCGCGATGGTCTGCGCGCGGATGACCTTCTTCGCGGTGATCGGGAAGAACGCGCCGGCCTTCACGGTGGCGTCGTTGGCGATGATCATCCACGGGCGGCCCTGGATGGTGCCGATGCCGGTGACGGTCCCGCCAGACGGGCAGCCGCCGACGTCCTGGTACATCTCCCACCCGGCGAAGGTCATCAGTTCGTCGAAGGGCGTCTGATCGTCGATGAGCTGGCGGATGCGTTCGCGGGCGGTCAGGCGGTTCTTGTCGTGCTGGCGCTGCTGGGCTTTGGCGCCGCCACCGGCGTGGACGCGGGCGCGGTCGGTGTCCAGGCGGGCCAGGGCGTCGGCCCAGGGGGTCTGAATGGGGGGCGCCGGGGGGGCGCTGGTGTCTGGCTGGGTCATTGTTGCCCACAGTCTAACAAACGGTCGTTAGGGTGTGGTGGGATTCATGACAGGCCCTCCGCCTCCACCGGGACACGAGGGGCGCCAAAGCGGGGACGGTTCAGGCGTGGATGGCCGCACCCGTCTTGGCCTGCAACTCGTCCAGCGTCACGCCCGGCGCGAGTTCCACCAGCTTCAGCCCGTCCGGGGTGACGTCCAGCACGCCCAGGTCCGTGATGATGCGGTTCACGACCGCCTGCCCGGTCAGTGGCAGGGTGCAGTCGGGCAGGATCTTGTGCGCGTCGCCCTTCGCCACGTGCTCCATCAGGACCACGACGCGCTGCACGCCCGCCACGAGGTCCATCGCGCCGCCCATGCCCTTGACCATCTTGCCGGGAATCATCCAGTTCGCCAGGTCACCCTTCTCGCTGACCTGCATGGCGCCCAGAATGGCGAGGTTCACGTGCCCGCCGCGGATCATGGCGAAACTGTCCGCACTGGAGAAGAAACTCGCGCCGGGCAGCGCCGTGACCGTCTGCTTCCCGGCGTTGATCAGGTCCGGGTCCACCTCATCCTCGGTGGGGAACGGGCCGATGCCCAGCAGGCCGTTTTCACTCTGCAGCATGACGCTCACGCCGTCTGGGATGTGGTTGGCGACCAGGGTGGGCAGGCCGATGCCCAGGTTCACGTAGTAGCCGTCCTGCAGTTCACGGGCCGCGCGGGCGGCCATCTCGTCTCGGGTCCAGGGCATGGGTGACCTCCTTGCGGTCAGTAGGGGTGGGATTGTGAAAGTCAGGGGCAGCTTGCGGCGCGCTGGCCGGGCCTGTCAAGCGGCCCGACCGGCCGGATCGGACAGCGTCATCATGCCCGGTGCCCGTCACAGGCCCGTTTCATACGGACTCCGATTGAATGGCTTATAAAGCCGTTCAATCCGAGCGGAGCGAGTAGGAGTCGGAGCGGGTTCCGGACGTGGAGTTAACAGATCGGTGGTGTTCCGATCTGTTAACGAAATAAACGGAATCCGTTTCAGACAGGCGGATGGCCGATGGAGGATGGCTGCGGGACAGCCTCTGCCTGTCACGCGCGACTGCGGCGCGCCCCAGCCTCCAGCATCCGCCGGAGGATGACGTGGTGGTCCTCGAAGAATTGCCGGGGCCGCGCCAGTGCGTGCGCGAGGGGGACCGGGCGCGTGCCGGGCGGCGGGGAGTCGGTCAGGACGACGCGCGCGGTGGTGGGAACGCCCAGCGAGCGGGCCGGGTGGCTGAACACCGTCGCGCCCGCAGGCAGCCTGTCGGTGGGCAGGGGCGTGGCGGGCAGTGTCCAGAGTCCCGCGCCGACCGGGCCGGGGCGGCGGGAGAGCCAGACCAGTTCCGGGGTGACGTGCAGGTCGAGGCGTTCGTGGCGGGGCGTGCCGTCCCACTCGGCCCGTTCGGCCTCCAGCGCGGTCCACTCGGCGCGCAGGCGGGTGAAGGTGCGGGTGCCCAGGAAGCGGGTCAGGAATCCGGCGACCGCCGGGGGCAGGTGGGCGGGCACCTCGCCCTGCCCGAAGAGGGCGGCGCGGACCTCGGTGGCGTTCAGCACGCCCTCCCCCACCCTCAGGGCCGGGCTGGGGGCCAGGGTCCAGTCGGGGAACCAGCGCAGGTAGCTGCTGCTGGCGTCCTTCTCGAAACCGGTCAGGACCACGGGGGCGTTCCCGGCGACGGCGTGCGCGGCGCGGCGGACGTGCGCCGCCCAGCGGGTCGCGTCGAACTCGTCCGGAAGGGGGCGCAGGGTGACGCACCGCGGCGGGACGCCCGACTCGCGCAGCGCGGCGCGGATCATCCCGGCCCGTTCGCGTGGCGTGAACGGGTTGCGGGCGCTGCGGGCGAGGTTCGCGCTGCCCAGCAGCACCAGCAGGCGCCCGCGCCTCTCTGTGGCGGCCTGCATGGTCTGCAGGTGCCCCGCGTGCGGCGGCTGAAATCGCCCGACATACACGGTCAGCGGATCGGTCATACGGACTCCGATTGCATGGGCTTTGCAGCCCATTCAATCCGAGCGGATGCGAGTGGGAGCGGAGCGGATTCCGGACGTGGAGTTGGCAGATCGGTGGTCTTCCGATCTGTCAACGAAACAAACGGAATCCGTATCACAGCCCGTGGCGGTCGCGCAGGTCGGTGATCAGGGCGTCCCGGCGGCCCTGAAGTTCGGCGCTGAGGCTCACGTGGTACGCGTGCGGGTTCAGCAGGCGGCGCGTGCCGTCCGGCAGGGCCGCCAGTTCCGTGTGCGCGCGGGCCTGCAACTCCGGCAGGCTCCCGGGCGGGCGGGTGCGCTGCCCGGCGTCCATGACGGTCACGCGCGGGTCGGACCAGTCCAGGCCGTCCGGAATGCGGCGCGAGCGCAGCGGGTTGGCGGGGTCGCTGACGCGCCCGCCGGGCTGCGGGGCCGCCTCGTCCTGCCCGGCCACGACATCCAGCGCGTACTGGCCGGCGCCGTCACGGGCGCGCCAGACGCGTTTGGTGCCGGGCACGCTGGTCTTGGCCGGGTCGCCCGTGAGTTTCATGCGGTCCTGCCCGCCCAGCGCCACGAGTTTGTACACGCCGCCCAGCGCGCCGCCGCCGTCGCCGCCGCCCGTGGCGAGTTGCGTGCCGATGCCGTACACGTCCACGCGGCCGCCTCCCTGGATGACGCTCTGGATCACGAATTCCGACAGGTCGTTGCTGGCGATGATCTGCACGTCCGGGAAGCCCGCACCGTCCAGCGCGGAGCGCACCTGCGCGGACAGGTACGCGAGGTCGCCGCTGTCCAGGCGCACGCCGCGCAGTTCGTGCCCGGCCGCGCGCAGTTCCCGCGCGACGGTCAGGGCGTTCGGGAGGCCGCTGCGGAGCGTGTCGAAGGTGTCGAGCAGCAGCGTGGTGGCGTCCGGGTACAGCGCGGCGTACGCGCGGAAGGCGCTCAGTTCGTCCGGGAAGCTCTCGACCCAGGCGTGCGCGTGCGTGCCGGTGGCGCGCAGGCCGTAGCGGGCGGCGGCCTCCACGTTGCTGGTGCCGCTGGCCCCTCCGATCACGGCGGCGCGGGCCGCGCCGAGTGCGCCGTCGGGTCCCTGGGCGCGGCGCGCGCCGAACTCCACGATCTCGCCGCCGTGCGCCCCGGCCTGCGCGGCACTCAGGCAGCGGGCGGCCTTGGTGGCGATCAGGGTCTGGAAGTTCAGGACGTTCAGCAGCGCCGTCTCGACGAGTTGCGCCTCCCAGAGCGGGCCGCGCACGGTCAGCAGTGGTTCGTGCGGGAAGACCACGCTGCCTTCCGGGAAGGCCGTGACGCGCGCCGTGAACCGCCAGTCACGCAGCGCCGCCAGGAAGTCCGGGCGGAACAGGCCCAGGCTATCCAGGTACGCGAGGTCCGCCCCGCCGAACCGCAGGCCGCTCAGGTACTCCAGCGCGGGTTCCAGTCCGGCCCACACGGCGTACCCGCCCCGGTAGGGGTTGCGGCGGTACGACAGGTCGAAGGTGGCGTCCTGGGTGTGCAGGTCGCTGGCGAAGTACCCCTGCATCATGGTCAGCTGGTACAGGTCCGTGAACAGCGCCGGGCCGAACGCGCCCGGAGCGTTCACGCGGTCTCCCGGTCACGCAGGGGGCGGCCCTGCGTCTCGATGCCGACCGTCCAGACGCACGCGGCGGACAGCACGAACAGCGCCGCGAACACCGTCAGGGACTGCGCGAGGTTCCCGCCCAGCAGCAACGCCGCCGCGAACGGTGACACCAGACTGCCCAGCCGCGCGAACGCACTGGCGACCCCCATGCCCGAGGCGCGCAGCAGCGTCGGGAACAGTTCCGGGGTGTAGGCGTACAGGGCGCCCCAGGTGCCCAGCAGCGAGAACGACAGCAGCGCCGAGGTCAGCAGCACGCCCACGGCCGAGTCCACCAGCAGGAACAGGTACGCGCCGACCGCGCTGACCAGCATGAACCCCACCAGCGTGGCGCGGCGGCCCACCCACTCGATCAGCAGCGAGGCCAGCAGGTACCCCGGAATCTGCGCGCAGGCCAGCAGCAGGGTCGTCAGGTACGTTTCGGTCAGTTCGAAGCCGTTGGCGCGCAGGTACGTGGGCAGCCACGAGAAGATGCCGTAGTAGCCGAGGCTCATGCCGAACCACGCGGCGGCCAGCAGGAACGTCCGGTCGCGCAGGTCCGGGCCGAACAGCGCCGCGAAACGCGACGTGCGGCGCGGCGCGGGCAGCGGCGGGGCCAGCGGCAGGTCCGGCAGGTCGCGGCGGTTGCGGCGCGCCACCTGACCCAGGGCGTTCAGGGCGTCGTCCATGCGGCCGCGCGCGACCAGCCAGCGCGGCGAGTCCGGCACGCCCACCCGCACCAGCAGGCCCGCCACGCCCGGCAGGGCCGTCAGGGCCACCAGCCAGCGCCAGCCGTCGCCGGGTAAGTCCAGGGTGCTCCCGGCCAGCAGCACCGAGGCGAGCGCCGCCATGCCCAGCGTCCCGATGGCCCAGAACCCCTCGACCAGCACCAGGAACCGGCCGCGCAGCGCGGCGGGCATGAATTCGGCCATCATGGCGTAATCCACGGGCATGGTCCCGCCGATGGCGAAGCCGGTCAGGACGCGCGCGGCGATCAGCACGCCCACGCTGGGCGCCAGGGCGCTGAGCAGGCCGAACAGCACGCCCAGCGTCACGGTCGTCAGGAACACCGGGCGGCGGCCGTAACGGTCGGCCACGCGCCCCCACAGCGGCGCGCCGATCAGCATGCCCGCGAAGGTCGCCAGGGTCAGCAGCGTGACCGGCAGCGTCCCGGCCTCCAGTCCGAACGAGTCGCGCACGTTGCCCAGCGCGAATCCCATGACCAGCACGGCCATGGCGTCGGCGGCGAAGGTCAGGCCGCAGATCAGCAGCAGGCGGTACTGGAAGGCCCCCAGGCCCAGGTGCTCGATGGCGCGGTCAACCGTCATGGTGTCCGGCGGGGGCGCGGCCACGGCGTCGGCGGGCAGGCGCAGCAGGGTGGGGCGGTCGTTCACACCACCCATCTTAGGTGCAGCGGCCCCCCTGGAACGCCGGATGGCCTGCTGGCCGCCGCGCCCGTGAAATACTGCGCCGCATGAGCATGCAGCAGGTCATCATCCGGGAACTGGAGGTCCGCCCCGTCATCGACCCGGCGGCCGAGGTGGAGCGGCGCGTGGCGTTCCTGTGCGCGTACCTGCGCGCGTCGGGCACGCGGGGGTTCGTGCTGGGCATCAGCGGCGGGCAGGACAGCACCCTGGCCGGGCGGCTGTGCCAGCTGGCCACCGAGCGCCTGCGCGCCGACGGCACCGAGGCGACCTTCGTGGCCGTGCGCCTGCCGTACGGCGTGCAGGCCGACGAGGCGGACGCGCAGCGCGCCCTGGCGTTCATCCGACCCGACCGGAGCGTGACCGTGAACGTCAGGGGCGCCGTGGACGCGGCCTCGGGCGCCGCAGCGGCCGCGCTGGCAGAGGCGGGTGTGGGCGGCGAACTGCGTGATTTCGTGCGCGGGAACATCAAGGCCCGCGAGCGGATGGTCGCGCAGTACGCGCTGGCCGGGCAGCTGAACATGCTGGTCGTGGGCACCGACCACGCCGCCGAGGCCATCACGGGCTTCTTCACGAAGTACGGGGACGGCGGCGTGGACGTCACGCCCCTGACCGGCCTGAGCAAACGCCAGGGCGCGCAACTGCTGGAATTCCTGGGCGCACCCGAGGAAACGTGGCGCAAGGTCCCCACCGCCGACCTGGAAGACGACCGCCCCGGCCTCCCCGACGAGGTCGCGCTGGGCCTGACGTACGCGCAGATCGACGACTACCTCGAAGGCCAGGACGTCGCGCCGGAAGTGGCCGGGAAGCTGGAACGCCTGTACCGCATCACCCGCCACAAGCGCGCCGTGCCGGTCACGCCGTTCGACGGGTGGTGGCAGGAGGCGTAAACGCACGGGAGGTCACACTGTGTGGACGTTCCAGTGTGACCTCGTGCGTGGCCGACCCTACCCGGCGCGGACGGTCCGCTGCTCGATGCGTTTCTCGGGCGCAGCGTTCAGCACGACGCGCTGCACGAAGATGCCGGGGGTGTCCACGTCGTCCGGGTCGATCTGACCGATCTCGACGATCTCCTCGACCTCCGCGACGGTCACCCGGCCGCAGGTGGCGGCCATCGGGTTGAAGTTCCGGGCGGTCTTGCGGTACACGAGATTCCCGGCCCGGTCGGCCTTCCACGCCTTGACCAGCGCCACGTCGGCGACGATGCCGCGTTCCAGGATGTACGTCTGGCCGTCGAAGTCCTTGTGTTCCTTGCCCTCGGCGACCAGGGTGCCCACGCCGGTCCTCGTGTAGAAGCCGGGGATGCCCGCCCCACCGGCGCGCATGCGTTCGGCCAGCGTGCCCTGCGGCGTGAATTCCAGTTCGAGTTCCCCGGCGAGGTACTGGCGTTCGAATTCCTTGTTCTCGCCGACGTAGGAGCTGATCATCCGGCGGATCTGGCGGGTCTGGAGCAGCAGGCCCAGGCCCCAGCCGTCCACCCCGGCGTTGTTGCTGACGGCTGTCAGGTTGGTGGCCCCGCTGTCGCGCAGCGCGAGGATGAGCTGTTCGGGAATGCCGCACAGGCCGAAGCCCCCCACGGCGATGGTCTGGCCGTCGGCCACAATGTCGGAGAGCGCCGCGTGGGCGTCGGGGTACACCTTGTTCATATGGCCTCCAGTGTAGAACGAACGTTCGTCAGGGTCTGGGGAGGGTGTCCAGGAATTCGTCCAGCGGCGGGCGCAAGGCCGACGGGCAGGGCAGGCGGGCAGGCGTCAACGTTTCGTGACGCCTCCGGACTACACTCCGCGCATGACGCAGGGCACGCAGAAGACCACGCAGACGACGCAGGGCAGGGCCGCGCTGGTCACGGGCGGTACGGGTGGCATCGGGCTGGCGATCGCGCAGCGGCTCGTGCAGGATGGGTTGCGGGTGGCGGTGCTGGACCTGGACCGGCCGCAGGCCCGCGAGGTGGCGCGGGCGAACGGACTGATCTTCATCGGGGCGGACCTGTCGCGCCGCGAGGACTGCCGCCGCGCGGTGGATGAGGTGGTGGCGGCGCTGGGGGGCCTTGACGTGCTGGTGAACAACGCGGGCTTTCAGCACATCGATCCCATTGCCGCCTTCCCGGAGGACACCTGGGACGCGATGCTGGCGGTCATGCTGACGGCGCCGTTCCTGCTGAGCCGGTACGCGTGGCCGCACCTGACCCGCTCCGGGCAGGGGCGGATCGTGAACGTGGCGAGCATCCACGGACATGTGGCCAGCCCGTTCAAGAGTGCGTACGTCAGCGCGAAGCACGGTCTGATCGGCCTGACGCGCACGGCGGCGCTGGAGGCCGGTGAGCAGGGCCTGACCGTGAACGCCATCTGTCCGGGGTACGTGCGTACGCCGCTGGTCGAGGGGCAGATCGCCGATCAGGCCCGCACTCGTGGCCTGAGCGTGCAGGAGGTCGAGCAGCGGGTGATGCTGGAACCCGCCGCGATCAAGCGTCTGCTGAACCCGCAGGACATCGCCGCGCTGGCCAGTTACGTGGTCAGCCCGGCGGCGTGGGGCATGACGGGCGCGGTGCTGGATCTGGATCTAGGCTGGACCGCCCGGTAAGTGTGGGGCGCGGAGTCCCTCACAGCAGAAACATGGAGGCCGGTTCCATCAACCATCCTCCATCACCCGCCTACCCTTAGCGGGGCTGGCTGCTCAGGACCATCACGTACGAGGTGCCGCGCGAGCCCTGCACGACGGCGGCCCCTACGTGGGTGTAGCGGTTCTCGTTCATCCAGTAGCAGTGCACCGCCGAGTTCAGCCACCAGCGCACGGCCTGTTCGGGGTTCACGCCGCCGCCCATGTAGATGATTTCGGTGACGCTGACGGCGTTCACGCCGGTGCTGGCCGCGCGGACCTTGGGTGTGGAGCCGTCGGCGCCGGTGTGGGTGATGCGGCCACTGCTGCTCATGTACCCGGCCTGGATGCGCGCGGCGGCGGCCAGTTGCGGCGAGTAGCTGAGTGCGCCTGCCACGGGGCGCCGCCCGCTGCCGGGGCAGTTGACACCCTGGGCGCGCACCTGGTTCAGCCGGACCATCAGCTGACTCTCGGCGGGGGTGGGGGCGGCCTGGGTGGTGCCGGGCAGACCGAGGGCCAGAAGGGCCGCCAGTGCGCCAAGCGTCCGCTTGGGGTTCCACATGAGCATCGTGAACGCAGCTTAACCTGAATGTCCGGTGAATGTTGCAGGTTCCGGGCGCAGAGGTACCGACTCTGCGCCCGGAACCTGTCCTGGCTGGCGTGAACGATCAGATCAACCGCTCACGCCGGTGTCCTTCTTATAGGAGGCCGCTGCGGCGCAGCAGGGCGTCGGCGTCGGGGTCGCGGCCCATGAACTCGCGGTACAGTTCGGACGGGTCGGCGCTGTTGCCACGGCTCAGGACGCTGTCCACGAAGGCGCGGCCCGTGTCGCGGTTGAAGATGCCCTCCTGCGCGAAGCGGCTGAAGGCGTCGGCGTCGAGCACCTCGGCCCATTTGTAGCTGTAGTACCCGGCGCCGTACCCGACGGGGCTGCTGAACAGGTGGCTGAAACTGGCGATCTGCGCGTACGTGTCGGGCAGCGGGAACGGAATGAAGGTCGCCATGATGTCCCGCGCGTACGGCAGGGGGTCGGCGTCGCCGGTCGGGTCGAATTCCACGTGCAGACTCAGGTCGGTCAGGCCGAAGGAGTACTGGCGCATGGCGGCGTTCGCGGCGCGGTAGTTGCGGGCGGCGATCATGCGGCCGAACAGGTCCTCGGGGATGGTCTGGCCGGTCTGGTAGTGGCGGGCGAACAGGTCGAGCGCCTCGCGTTCCATGACCCAGTTCTCCATGATCTGGCTGGGCAGTTCCACGAAGTCCCAGGCGACGCGGGTGCCGCTGAGGCTCTTGACGCTCACGCGGGACAGGGCGTGGTGCAGCAGGTGCCCGAACTCGTGGAAGACCGTTTCGACCTCGCGGATGGACAGCAGGGCGGGCGTATCGGCGTCGGGGGGGGTCATGTTGCCGCACATCAGGCCCAGGTGCGGCTCGACGCCGTTCTCGCGGGGGCCGCCGGTGATGAAGGCGTTCATCCAGGCGCCTGCGCGTTTGCTGTCACGCGGGAACCAGTCGGTGTAGAAGCTCGCGACGTGCGTGCCAGCCTCGTCGTGAATGTCGTAGTAGCGCACTTCCGGGTGCCAGCCGGGCGCCTGCGATTCGCTGACGCTCACGCCGAACACGCGGCGCACGATCTCGAACATCCCCGCCAGGACGCCGTCCATCGGGAAGTACGGGCGCAGGGCTTCCTCGTCGAAGTCGTACTGCTCGTGCCGCTGCTTCTCGGCCCAGTACGCGCCGTCCCAGGGTTGCAGGGCGGGGGCGTCCGCGCCGGCACGCTCGTGGTAGAAGGCGACCAGTTCGGCGTTCTCGCGTTCAAAGGCGGGGCGGGTACGGGCGTCCAGGTCGCGTTCGAAGCTCAGGGCGCGATCGCCGCTGCCGGCCATGCGGTCGTGCAGCACGTAGTCCGCGAAGTTCCGGAAGCCCAGCAACTGCGCCTTCTCGCGGCGGAGTTTGAGGATCTCGCGGATCAGGGGGCGGTTGTCGCGGCCTTCCTGCACGCCCAGTTGCCCCTGCGCCTGCCACAGTTCGCGGCGCAGTTGGCGGTCGTCGGCGTAGGTCAGGATGGGCAGCAGGGTGGGGGCGTGCAGGGTCAGGCGGTGCCCTTCCTGGCCCCGGCCTTCCGCGTCGCGGCGGGTGGCGTCCTGAACGCGTTGCGGCACGCCGCTCAGGCGTTCTGTGGGCACGTACAGTTCGTACGCGGCGGTGGAGTCCAGCACGTTGCGGGAGAAGGCGCTGGTCACCTCGGCGAGGCGGGTGTTCAGGGTCAGCAGGCGGTCGCGGTCATCGCCCTGAAGGTCGGCGCCCTCGCGGCGGAATTCGTCGATGGTGGTCTGAAGGTGCCGGGCGCGGACGGGGTCGAGCGCGGCGGCCTCGGGCGTGGCGGCGAAGGCTTTCAGGGCGTCCCAGAGGCCCTCGTGCAGGCCCAGGCGGGTGTAGAACTCGCTGGTTCTGGGCAGGATGGCGAGTTTCGCGGCGGTCCATTCGGGGCTGCTGATCACGGCGTCCAGGTGGTGAACGATGGTGTTCACGGTGTCCAGCTGCTCGGTCAGGGTGTCGAGGTCGGCCATGAAGTTCGCGAATGCGCGCTGCGGGGCGGCGGCCAGGTCCTCGAGTTTCTGTTGCGTGAGGGCCAGCAGGGTGTCCACGGCGCCCTCGGCGTGTTCGGGGCGGATCTGGTCGAACGGAATGCGGAACCCGACGTTCAGCAGGGGGTTGCTCACGCCGGTCGGATCAGTCTGAGTTGCAGTCATCGTTTCCGAGTATAGAAGGGTGGTGGGTCTGCAATCTAAGCATATTGGCGTGCAGAGCCTTCATCGTGCAGAGCCTTCATGCTGCGCCCGCGCGCGGCGCCTGCATGGCGCGCCTTTTTGCTGGCGGGCCGGGGGCGCGGGCGGGACAACGAAAAACCGGAGCGCCCTGGTGGGCAGCTCCGGTTAGGGATGGTTTGCGATTACCAGCGGTCGTCGCGGCGGCCACCGCCGTACTCGCTGACGGGCGCGGCCTTCGTCACGACGATGTTCTTGGCCTGCGGGCCCTTGCCGCGCTGGCCTTCTTCCACTTCGAACTCGACTTCGTCGCCCTCGTTGAGCTTCTTGAAGCCGGTGCTCTGGATGGCGCTGAAGTGCGCGAACACGTCGGGGCTCCCTTCCGTCTGAATGAAACCGAAGCCCTTCTCCGCGTTAAACCATTTCACTTTACCTACAGCCATGTTCAACTCCTTAGTTTCCAAAGGCACGAAGAGACGCACAGAAACCTTGTGCGCCTCTTACTCACTGCGTACCCAGGAAAACTATGGGGTCAGTGTAGGGGCCACCCACCCCGGTAAATGCAGTTTGCATTACAATACGCACGGACTGTTCTGAACGTCTGGTCAGCGCCCGGAGCATCGGCTTATCAGCTCTCCCCCCGGCAGCGGCCTTCCTGCGACAGGATCGTGCGGAACGGGCGGGCGGTCGGGGCTGGAATCGTGGGCCGGATCGCTCTTGCGGAGCGATCAGAATATTGTATACAATATCCACAATGACCTCTTTCGAGCGCCCCACCCTGGTCCGCGACGGCGTCTATGAACACCTGCGCCGCGCCGTCCTGGACGGCGACCTGATGCCCGGCGACCGCCTGGGTGAGGTGGAACTCGGCGCGCAACTCGGCGTGTCCCGCACCCCCATCCGCGAGGCCCTGATGCGCCTGACCCAGGACGGCCTGCTCGTCGCCGAGGCGAACAAGGGCGTGCGCGTCCGCACCCTCAGCGCCGCCGAGGCCCGCGACACCTACGTCGTCCGCGAGGAACTCGACGGACTGGCCGCCGCCCTCGCCGCGCAACACCACACGCCCACCGACGCCCAGACCCTGCGCGGCGCCCTGCACGCCCTGCAACGCGCGCCCAGCAGCGACTACCGCGAACAGACCCGCCTGGACCTCGCGTACCACCGCGCCATCACCGCCGCCACCCACAACGCCACGCTGGCCGACCTGAACCGCGACCTCGAACAGCGCGTCGCACTCATCAAGCACCAGACCCGCACGTACAACGCCCACCCGCAGACCGACGCCCAGCACGCCGACATCCTGACCGCCATCCTGGCCCGCGACCCGGACGCCGCCCGTCAGGCCGCCCGCACGCACGTCCGCACCTTCGCCGCCCTGGTCCTCCAGAACCTCGCCCAGCCCACCCTTGCCCAGCCCACCCCCACGCAGCCCACCCACCCGGAGAAACAAGCATGATCGACCAGCTGTACCGCAAAGCAGTCCTGACCGTCGCCGGGCAGAAAACCATCGAGAACGCCGTCCGCGCCCGCGGCTGGGGCATGGCGCAGCGTTTCGTCGCCGGGGAAACCCCACAGACCGCCATCCAGGCCGTGCACGACCTGAAAAAAGACGGCATCATGGCGAACCTCGACCTGCTGGGCGAATTCATCGAGAGCCCCGCGCAGTGCACGCAGTTCGCCGACAACGTCATCACCATGCTCGACGCCGCGCACGCCGACGGCATCACGCCCTACGTCAGCATCAAGCTGTCCAGCGTCGGCCAGGGCAAGACCGAAGGCGGCGAGGACCTGGGTCTCACGAACGCCCGCCGCATCATCCGCCGCGCCAGGGAGTACGGCGGGTTCGTGTGCCTCGACATGGAAGACCACCCCCGCGTCGACCAGACCCTCGCGCAGTTCCGCACCCTGCACGGCGAGTTCGGCGGGCAGCACGTCGGCACCGTCCTCCAGAGCTACCTCTACCGCACCGAGAAAGACAGAGGCAGCCTGGACGACCTGACCCCCAACCTCCGCATCGTGAAGGGCGCGTACCTGGAACCCGAAACGGTCGCGTACCCGCAGAAAGCCGACGTGGACGCCGCGTACCGCCGCCTCGTATACGCCCACATGCAGGCCGGGAACTACGTGAACGTCGCCACGCACGACGAAAGCATCATCCACGACGTGCAGATGTACGCCCTCGCGCACGGCGTCAGCAAGGACGCCTTCGAATTCCAGATGCTGTACGGCATCCGCCGCGACCTGCAACGCAACCTCGCCGCCGCCGGGTACCGCGTCCGCGCGTACATCCCCTACGGCCGCGACTGGTACCCCTACTTCAGCCGCCGCATCGCCGAGACGCCCCGCAACGCCATGTTCGTGCTGCGCGGCATGCTCAAAGGCTGAACGAACGCGATGAACCCTCTCGGGTACATCAACCTCTTCTGGCTGCACGAGATCCTGAATTCGGCCGTTCATGTCTCAGACGACTGGTACCGCCAGACCTGCCCCGAGAAGGTGGACTTCGAGATGGACAGCTACGTGCTGGCCCCGTACACCGGCAATGCGCACAGCCTCCAGGCGTTTCTGGCCCATGGACTCAGACCCGTCTTCGACTCCCTGAACGACTTCCAGAAGGTTCTCGTCCTCGACTGCCTTGCGCTTCTGCTCGCCAGAGACGAGCCTTCGCTGTGGGAGAAGGTCAACTTCTTCGACACCCTCATGGGAGACCGGATCGTGCTGGCCGACAAGCCAGCACCACTGTTCAGAGCGTTCTTCGACGTCCTCAGCGCAGGAACTGAACCGGAACTCGCCACCTACCGGGACATTCCAGCTCCCGTATTCAACCCAGCCGACCACCTCCAGCTCTATCAATTCTGTTAAGGAGAAACCCCATGATCAAAGTTCAGGAGTACCGTCCGCAGAGCTTCATCGATTTCACGAAGGAAGAGAACGTCAGGGCCTACCAGGACGCGCTGAAGAAGGTGCGCGCCGAGCTGGTCGGCAAGCACTACCCGATGGTCATCAACGGTGAGCGGGTGGACACGGCCCAGAAGCTGACCAGCCTGAACCCCTGCGACACGACTGAAGTGGTGGGCACGACGGCGAAGGCCACCATCGAGGATGCCGAGCGGGCCCTGCAGGGCGCATGGACGGCGTTCGAGTCTTGGAAGAAGTGGGACATGGACGCCCGCGCGCGCGTGCTGCTGAAGGCCGCCGCGATCCTGAAGCGTCGCCGCCTGGAGGCGTGCGCCCTGATGAGCATCGAGGTCGGGAAGAACTACGCCGAGGCCGACGTGGAGGTCGCGGAGGCGATCGATTTCCTGGAGTACTACGCGCGCAGCGCCATGAAGTACTCGGGCTTCGGGAGCAGCGAGACGACGTGGTTCGAGGGTGAGGAGAACGGCCTGATGAGCATCCCGCTGGGGGTGGGCGTGAGCATCAGCCCGTGGAACTTCCCGTGCGCGATCTTCATCGGGATGGCGGCCGCGCCGATCGTGGTGGGGAACTGCGTCCTGGTGAAGCCCGCCGAGGACGCTGGGCTGATCGCGGGGTTCATGGTGGACATCATGCTGGAGGCCGGGCTGCCCGCCGGGGTGCTGCAGTTCCTGCCCGGCGTGGGCAGGGAGATCGGGGAGTACCTGACGACGCACGCGAAGACGCGGTTCATCACGTTCACGGGGAGCCGCGCGGTGGGCCTGCACATCAACGAGGTGGCGGCGAAGGTGCAGCCCGGCCAGAAGTGGATCAAGCGCGTGATCATGGAGCTGGGCGGCAAGGACGGCATGATCGTGGACGAGACCGCCGATCTGGACGTGGCGGTGACGGCGGCGGTGCAGGGCGCGTTCGGGTTCAACGGGCAGAAGTGCAGCGCCATGAGCCGCCTGATCGTGGTGGACAGCGTGTACGACGACGTGGTGAACGCCTTCGTGGAGCGCGCCGGGGCCCTGAAGGTCGGGACGGGCGAGGAGAACGCGAACGTCACGGCGGTCGTGAACCAGATGAGCTTCGACAAGATCAAGGGGTACCTGGAGATTGCCCCCAATGAGGGCAAGGTGCTGCTGGGCGGCGCGGCGACCGGCGAGGCGAACGGCAAGCAAGGCTACTACGTGCAGCCGACCATCGTGGGTGACGTGAAGCGCGAGTCGCGTCTGGCGCAGGAGGAGATCTTCGGGCCGGTCGTGTCGGTCATCCGCGCGCGGGACTGGCAGGACGCGCTTGCTATCGCGAACAGCACCGAGTACGGCCTGACGGGCGGCGTGTGCAGCGCCAGCCGGGAGCGTCTGGAGCAGGCCCGCGCGGAGTTCGAGGTGGGGAACCTGTACTTCAACCGCAAGATCACGGGCGCGATCGTGGGGGTGCAGCCGTTCGGCGGGTACAACATGAGCGGCACGGACAGCAAGGCGGGCGGCCCGGATTACCTGGCGAACTTCATGCAGCTGAAGACCGTGACCGAGCGCTGGTAAAGGCAGGAACTGTACAGTTGTAGACCAAAGGCCCCGGATTCGATTCCGGGGCTTTTTTCTGCGGTGGCGCCCAGGCAGGTGCATTGGCAGTCATGTGTCGGAACACCGGGGTCACTTTCAAATGCAAACAATGCAGAGGGCCAGCATTTCAATCGCCACTATCTGATGCTCAACTGACCCAGCAATGAGAACGGCTACTGTACATGAAAATCAAGCTGACCGTTGCCACACTTGCCCACAGCGCGGATCAAAACAGGGCGGAATTGTCGATCTGGAAATCATTTTTCCAGCTTCTTGGACCAACATCAGAGCAGTCTAGAGCATTTGTCATAATAAGGCTATGAAACGAGTCGGCGCACGCGGATACGGGCTAGACCTG